>CAMNJH010000093.1 GCA_946541275.1 uncultured Prevotellaceae bacterium | reverse complement strand
CGGGCGGCGGCATCGGTTGGGCACTGGTCGACGACATCACGCATGCCGAAATAAAGGAGGAGAAAATCATCAACGCCCGCCACTATCATACTATCACTGAGGTGAAGAACGGCGAGGGGCCGCACCCCATCAAAACCCCTAGGGGATGGCTGCATCTGGCCCACGGCGTGCGCGCCACGGCCGACGGCCTGCGCTATGTGCTCTATATGTATATGACCGCGCTCGACGACCCCACACGGGTCATTGCCCAGCCTGGAGGCTTCTTCCTGGTGCCTGAGGGCGACGAGTACGTGGGCGACGTGATGAACGTGGCCTTCGCCAATGGCTGGATTGCCGACCCCGATGGTAGGGTGTTTATCTACTATGCCTCGGCTGACACCCGCATGCACGTGGCCACATCGACCATCGACCGCCTCATCGACTACTGTATGCACACCCCACAAGACGGCCTGCGTACCGCAAAGAGTGTGGAGACTATCAAGAAGCTAATAGCAAAAAACAGACCCACCCCCTGACCCCTCCCTATATGGAGGGGAGTAGATAGTCTTTCTCATGGATTATAGGACGGCAAGGCCTGACATGTATGGGCTATTGAAAGCCTATGCAAGAGAGAATCGTAAAAACGCTACGCTTGTGGAACAGGTGTTGTGGGAACAGTTGCGAAATGATTCCGTAGGAGTTAAGTTCTTCCGGCAGCACATTGTTGGCCAGTATATCGTAGATTTTGTGTCACGCGAAGGTGGGCTCATTATTGAGGTGGATGGAGGCTATCATTCTGAACCACGCCAGATGGAGGATGACTTGCTGAGGGAATTAGATTTGGAAAGAATGGGATTCCATGTTATTCGCTTCACAAATGAGGAAGTCCTTTATGAAACTGAATATGTAATAGAACAAATTAAAAACAACCTAAAATGAAAACGACGAACGAATCAGTAAAACTGACCACTCCCCTCCCTCGTAGGGAGGGGTCGGGGGTGAGTCTTCTAGAAAAAATAGGCTATGCTCTTGGCGATGCCGCTGCCGGTGGCATCACATGGAAAATCATGTCGATAGCCTTTCCGCTGTTTTTCACCAATGTCTTCGGGCTTACCTTCGCTGACGCAGCCACACTGATGCTCATTGCCCGTATGTTTGACGTTGTCACCGACCCGCTAATGGGCTCGTTGGCCGACCGTACGCAATCGCGCTTCGGCACCTACCGCCCTTGGCTCATCTACGGTGCCATCCCCTTTGGACTCATCTTCGCACTGCTGCTCTACACACCCGACTTTGGCCCCGTGGGCAAGCGCATCTGGGCCTATTCGCTCTACCTGCTCATGATGGCCATGTACACCGCCGTGAACGTGCCCTATGGCTCGCTGCTCGGTGTGATGACCGACGATGACAACGAGAAGAACCAGTTCTCTTCGTTCCGAATGGTGGGTGCCTATGCCATGGGATTCATCACCCTGCTGTCGTTCCCCTATCTGCAGAAAGCTGTAGGCGGCACCGAGCAGCATCAGTATGCAGTGCTGGGCATCTTCTTCGGCGTCCTCGCCGCTGCAGGCACCCTTGCCTGCGGCCTGATGACGAAGGAGCGCCTGAAGCCTGTGCGTGCTGAGAAGTTCTCATTCAAGCAGTTTGCCGACCTCTTCCGGAACAAGCCGTGGATCTACCTGACGCTTATCGGCATCTGCACCAACTTCTTCAACGGCTTCCGCTATGCCGTGGCTGGTTACATGTTCGAGTACTGCCTGCATGGCGACGTCACGATGAGCGGACTCATCATCAACTACACGGTGTTCATGACCTTCGGCGAACTCACCTGCATGATTTTCGGCGGCGTGTCGCCGTGGTTCACCAAGAAGATGGGTTCCAAGCGCAAGGCCTTCATGGTGGCTGCTGCCATCTGCCTCGCCTTCTCCGTGGGATTCTTCTTCATCCCCATGGACCCCGCCTACATCTGGGTGATGATTGCCCTCGTGGTGTTCACCTCCATCGGCATCGGCCTCTACTCACCCCTGCTGTGGTCGATGTATGCCGACGTGGCCGACTATGCCACTGAGAAGAACGGCACCTCCTCGACGGGCCTCATCTTCAGCAGCGGCACCATGGCGCAGAAGTTCGGCACCGCCATCAGCGGCTCGCTCGTCGCCCTGTTCCTAGGACTGGCTGGTGCCCGCATGCTCACCGATGATATGGGTAACACGAGCGTCGATCCCGCCAGTATCACCGACTCGGTGCTCTCCATGGTGTGGTGCCTCTTCTCACTGTTCCCAGCCATCATCGCCGCCCTCATTATCGTGCTCACCAGGCTCTACCCCATCAAGAAATAGCCTTGTTCATATTACGCATGTTCAAGGGGAGGCGCCGTTCGGGAAAACAGTGCCTCCCCCTGTTCAAATGGCGCCTCCGTTTTGTCAAGCGGAGGCGCCGTTTCTTCATTCCCTGTTGGTGCAACTAAGCACTTGTGGCAGTTTGGCTGTTGATAGCTCAAAGCTTTCAAAACGAGGCCCGAGCAGGCGGGCATCACTTTCTCAATAACTCGGATTCAGGGCGCGCATTGTTGTAAAGCTGCAGCACCTCGCCCTCCAGACGCTTGAAACCTGGCAGGGGACTGTTATGACCATTCCAGTTGAAGCTCTCGGCCGGTTCGCCCTCGTGGTAAGAGACTGAGATTGTGTTGCCGCTGATAGAATAGCTGTAGCGATGACTAAGACCCTTGTACCACTTCCCGCCTTCTATAATCAAGTGCTCCACATCGAGCACCCCGCCCTGCTTGAAGCTGAAGATGGTGTATGAGACAATCTCTCCATTCAAGTCGTTAGCACTGTACCATTGTGTTCCAACGATGGAGGCGGGCTGGTCGTCGTCATCGTCATCATCGCCACAAGAACTGAAACTGAAAGCCATCAATACTGCCATGAGCAGCATTCCACATAATCTGAAAGTTTTCATTGTTTTTGTTGTTTTGGAGTTAATTATTAAAGATTTGTTTCACTACTATTTATCATCGATTTAGAGTTCAGGGGGCACAGATGACACGGATGCCAGCATAAAAGTGACGAGGAATCGTAATATGCGTGCAAAATTAGCTTTTTCTGCTGAGACTGGCAAAAAATATGACCGCAAAATTGGTTGTTTGTGGAAAAAAGCGTACTTTTGCACAAAAGTAAACTAAAAACAACTGTCAACATGAAGAACCCTACGAACGACTGCACGGTGGCGACTCTTAAACAGGAGGTGCTCGACGTGCTTACGCAGAATATCCTGCCTTTCTGGCTCAACCAGATGCAGGATTACGAACATGGCGGCTTCTATGGTCGTATGGACGGCCACATGCAGCTACACCCTGAGGCTGAGAAGGGCGCCATCCTCAACGCCCGTATCCTCTGGAGCTTCTCTGCGGCCTACCGCGTATTGAGAATGTGCAATGTCCAACAGGCATCGCTGGAGAACTACCTGACGGCGGCCACTCGTGCCAAAGATTATATCATCGACCATTTCATCGACCCGGAGTACGGGGGCGTCTATTGGAGTCTGGATTACAAGGGACAGCCGCTTGATACGAAGAAGCAGTTCTACGCCATCGGCTTCGCCATCTATGGCCTGTCAGAGTATGCACGTGCCACTGGCGACCGCGAGGCGCTGGACTATGCCCTCCAGCTGTTCGACAGCATTGAGGAGCATGCCTTCGACGAGGAGCACAATGGCTATATTGAGGCTACCACGCGTGACTGGCAGCCCATTGCCGACATGCGCCTCAGCGACCTGGATGCCAACTACCCCAAGTCGCAGAACACACACCTGCACATTATTGAGCCTTATGCCAACCTCTATCGCTGTCTGAAAGAGATGCAGGCTGCGAGCACGTGCGACTACGTGCCCGCCATAGGTTCCGTTCTGCCCATCGACATCAGCGTGCCACGGGAGACCATCATCCGCGTGGAAGCTGCTCTGCGCAATCTCATCGACATCTTCACCGACCGTATTCTCAATCCCGAGACACACCATCTGGATCTGTTCTTCGATATGGACTGGACACGTGGAGCCGGACACTTGGAGAGCTACGGCCACGACATCGAGTGCTCATGGCTGATGCACGAGGCCGCCCTCGTCTTGGCTGACGAGCAGGTGCTGGCCAAGGTGGAGCCCATTGTGCGCATGGTGGCGAAAGCCAGCGAGAAGGGCCTGCGCCCCGACGGTTCGATGATTCACGAGGCTAACCTCGACACGGGCCACATAGACGACGACTTGCACTGGTGGGTGCAGGCCGAGAACGTGGTGGGATGGGTGAACCTCTACCAGCACTTTGGCGATGAGGATGCTTTGCAGAAGGCACTGAACGGCTGGGAATACATTAAGCAGAACCTCATCGACTACGAACATGGCGAGTGGTATTGGAGTCGCCGCCGGGATGGCTCGCTGAACCTGGACGACGACCACGCCGGCTTCTGGAAGTGTCCCTACCACAACAGTCGCATGTGCCTGGAAATCATCGAGCGCTTCAATTGAAGCGCTCGATGATTTTAGGGAAAAAGGTCGAAGCTAGAACTTCCAGTTGAGGCCAGCCATGAATGTGGCGCGTGGCATGGGATAGCCCAGGTTGATTTCGTAGTGCTGTGCCAGCAGGTTCTCGCCACGCAACCAAACCGTGACGCCACGCGTCAGAGCGTAGTTGACCGATGCGTTCAGCAGACAGAAATCCTCCTTTTGCTCATTGTCGCCGACGGCGGTGTAAAGGCCGTTGATGTACTGCAGCCTGGCATTGACGGTCAGGCGCTGCAGGTGGTAATCGGCACCAATGAAGCCCTTGTAGTCAGGTGCGGCTATGACGGGATGTTCCATGTGTAGCACCGAGTGGTTGGTGTTCACTGCCCAATGGCTGTTGATGTGCCAGGTTGCCTCCAGTTCCATGCCGTAGTTCTCTATCTCGCCCGTGTTGACGTTCTTGCGGTTCACGGTCTGAATCATGTTGTCACCTTTTATATAATAAAGGTTGGCGCCGTAGTGGAATGCACCCAGGCGGTGGCGCCACGACAGTTCGTAGTTCCACAGGCGCTCAGGCTCCAGCTCTTCATTTGACGGCGGGTAGAGATACATCTCGCGCATCGTCGGATTCCTGAATCCCTCGCTGGCCATGGCCTTTATTTCGCCAGTAGTGATGGGGCGCACCACTACGCCGGCTTGCGGAACCCATTCGGTGCCCACGATGGAGTGATGGTCCAGTCGCAAGCCTGCGTCGACCGTTAGCCAGTCGGTAATGTCCTGTCTGAAATCCACGTAGCCGGCTATCTCGTTGCGGTGCGACTTGCCGCTCTGCTTGTTGGGCGTGTCGAGCACTTCGCCCGTCTGCTTCGATGTGTAGTAGGCATTGCCATAGATTTGTTGATAGTCAACGCCGACGGTGACGCGGTTGCCTTCGAAGAACTGGGCGCTCTGATACCAAGAGACGCCTGCCAGGGCATCCTTGGAGCGGAAGAAGCGTTGCGTGGGCTGGGCGGCATTGGCCGTTCCGTCATCAATCTTGTGGCGGCCGAAGTTAGTGTAGACACTCAGCGCTCCGCTGGTGTGGTTGAAGTGGTTTTCCAGTGCTGCGGAGACGACACCGCGTGTAATCCACTGGTCGGCATCGAAGAGTGGGCTGCTCACGGAACCGGGGTAGCTGCTGTTGAAGTGGGTGATGTTGGCATCGACATAAGCGTTCCAATGCGTCGTGAAGTCGTAGCCCAGTTTCAGGTAGCCGCCGTATTGCTCGAAGCCCATGCGTGGGCGGTGGTTGTCGGTACGTCCATACTGCACCGAGGCAGTCGACGAGAAATTGCCGCTGCGCACTTGGTTCGAGGCTTCCGCCTGGACGGTGCCGTAGCTGCCGGCTCCCAGGTCGATGGTGGTTCTGACACCGTCCCCATGCATGGCTCGGGTGACGATGTTCAGAACGCCGCCCATGGCATTGCTGCCGTACAGCACTGATGCGGGGCCGCGCAGCACTTCCACGCGTTCAGCCATCAGCGTCTGATAGCTGTCGCTGATGGGATGCCCGTAGATGCCATTATACTGCGGATGCCCGTCAATCAGTACAAGCAGCTGCCCGGCGCCACCCGTTATGCCGCGCAGGTTGATGCCGCCAGCTGCCCCCGTTGACACGCCGTAGCCCATCATTGAGCGGCTGGTGACCATCAGTCCCGGCACCTGCTGCATCACCGTTGGTAGTACTGACGTCTGGTGCTGCTCGGTCAGCTTGTCGCGGCCAATGACCGTCACCGTCATGGGCAGATGGCGCACGTCGGTGGCGTTGCGCGTGCCTGTTACCACTACTTCCTGTAAGGACAGGGAATCTTCCAGATTTTCAGCTGACATCGCAGAGTTGAATAGACCGCAGAGTGCAGCCAATAAAGTCAATTTCTTCATAAATAGAATTTGTGTTGAGTACAAAGGTACGCATAATTCTTCATATTTGGCTTCACAAATTGCTATTTTTTATTCACATTTTGCCCAATGCCGGTAAAAAGTAGTATCTTTGCATCAAAATGGCAACAGGCTTATGAAGAACAATCAAAGAATGAGCTATTCAAGACCTGGCAGAACCACGGGCTGGTGGCTGGGCATGCTGATACTGATGCTGGCGCTGGCTGGCTGCGAGAAGCAGAGCCCCGATGTGCAGGAGTATGTGGACTTCCTATATAAGTACATGCCACTGCCCGACCGGGCCGACTATCCGCGCGAGTTTTTCGAGCGGAATGTAGCCTCGGCCTTGCAGGCGCGCCAAGAGATGTCCTGGGGGGCGCAGCTGCCCGAGCGTGAGTTCCGCCATTTCGTGTTGCCAGTGCGTGTGAACAATGAGAACCTGGACAGTAGCCGCTGGGTGCTTTTCGCCGAACTGAAAGAGCGGCTGAAAGGGCTGACCATGCAGCAGGCCATCCTGGAGGTGAACCACTGGTGCCATGAGCGGGTGACCTACAGGCCCTCCGATGCCCGCACCAGTTCGCCACTGGCCACCATTCGCACAGCCTATGGCCGGTGTGGTGAGGAGTCGACGCTGCTGGTGGCCGCCTTGCGCTCAGTGGCCATTCCCGCCCGACAGGTCTACACCCCCCGATGGGCTCACACCGATGATAATCATGCCTGGGTAGAGGCTTGGGCTGACGGCCAGTGGTGGTTCCTGGGAGCCTGCGAGCCCGAGCCGGTGCTCAATCTGGGTTGGTTCAATGAGAGTGCTTCACGCGGCATGCTGATGCACACCCGTGTGTTCGGTGACTACGACGGCCCCGAGGAAGTGATGAGCCGTACACCCTGCTATACTGAGATAAATGTGACGGCCAACTATGCCCCTACGTCGACGGTCATCATCAGTGTGGTCGACACACTGGGAATGCCCGTGGCTGATGCGTTGGTGGAATTCAAACTCTATAACTATGCCGAGTTCTACACCGTGGCCCAGAAAACGACCGATGCTGAGGGACGGGCTTCGCTCACGGCGGGCCGTGGTGACCTGCTGCTGTGGGTGTCGAAAGACGGATTGTCTGCACAACAGCCTGTTTCGTTCGATGCCGACAAGACGCTTACGCTGACGCTTGGCTCACCCACCGCTTCTCATCCTTCATTTCTCACTTTCCCCTTCTCCTGTGACCTCGACGTGGTGCCGCCGGCCGTCAGTGCCCAGCTGCCACAGGTCAGCACTGAGCAGCGGGCTGGGAACAATCGCCGACTGGCCAGGGAAGACTCCATCCGGCAGGCTTATGAGGCCACCATGCCCGTGGAGGACTGGCGCGGCAATCACGATGTCATCAGGCGATTCCTGGACGCTGCCCCCGACACGGCTTTGGCTCAGCGGCTGCTGAAAGTCCTCTCCAAGAAGGATCTGCGCGACGTACCCCTTGACGTGCTCCTGGACAACCTCAGTGCTCCTCCCCATGCCTGTGCTGACTCGGCCCTCTACGACAAATATGTGCTGTCACCCCGTGTGGAGAACGAGTGGCTGACGCCCTATAAGGCCTTCTTCCGCCAGCAGTTTGCACTGGTATCCTCGCCCGAGGAGCTGGTGGCCTGGTGCCGTGACAGCTTGCTGATAGACAACGACCACAACCCACAACATCTGCGCCAGCGGCCCATGAGCACCTACCGTGAGCGGCTGACTGACGACTTGGGGCGTGACATCTTTTTCGTCTCCGTGGCCCGCAGCCTGGGCTTTCCTGCCCGCATCAACGAGGTGAACCAGAAACCACAATACTATAAGGATGGGGCCTGGCGTGATGTGGCCTATGATGACCATCTGCAAGAGCATGCTGCCCCGCAGGCCACACTGATGCTGGACTATCAGCCCGCAGAGCACTATGCCGACCCAAAATACTACATCCACTTCACACTGAGCAAGCTGCACGACGGGCGTGCCCAGCTGATGACCTTCGATGAGGAGGCCACCTGGCAGCACGACTTCAAGGGCGGCGTGCAACTGGATGAGGGCGACTATCTGCTCACCACTGGCACCCGTCTGGCCAGCGGCAAGGTGCTGGCCCATGTGCAGAGCTTCAGGTTGCAGGGCGGCCAAAGGACGACGGTGACGTTCACCATGCGTGAGGACGACGAGGAGCCTCAGGTCATTGGCTCCCTGAATGCCGAGAACATGGTAAGCCCCAGTCCTGCTGACGTCAGCCCGATGGTCACCATTGCCAGCCGGCAGACCATCCTGGCCACCACGGGGCGCGGCTTCTATGTGCTGGGAATAGTGGCCCCCAACCAGGAACCTACTAATCATGCGCTGCGTGACATCAGCATCTGTAGTCGCGAACTGGAGCAGTGGGGACGGCCAGTGGTGCTCCTGTTCGAGAGCGACGATGATGCACGCCGCTTTAACTATAAGGAATTCTCCCAGCTGCCCTCCACTGTGGTATGGGCCGTCGATGCCGGCGGCACCGTCTTGGAGGAAGCCTGCCAGCAGCTCCGACTCAATGCGGCGTCGCTCCCCGTGTTCCTGGTTTGCGACACCTTCAATCGCGTGGTCTTCGTCCTTCAGGGCTACACCATCAATCTGGGTGAGCAGCTGATGAAGACCATCCGCCGGCTGTAGGGCCTCAGTCAGCCGTCAGAGGGCGGCCAGCGTCTGGCGCACTATGTCCGTGCTGGTGACGCCCTGACCTGCCGAGCAGGAGCCATGAATCTCAGTGGCGGCGGTGAGTTGCAGTATTTGATGCACGTTGGCTGGGCCTATGCCGCCACCGGGCATGATAATCAGCCGTTCATGAGCCAGGTCGACCAGGCGCCGCAGCATGTCGGTGCCCTGCAGGGCTGTGGGCGCTTGGCCCGAGGTGAGCAGTCGCTTGCATCCCAGTTGAATCACCTGTTCCAGTGCCACTAGTGGCTGTCGGCATACGTCGAAAGCCCGGTGGAAAGTGACGGGCTTGCCCTCTGTGGCTGCCATCAGTGCCCGCATGGCCATTAGGTCAATGTCGCCCTGGTGTGTCAGGGCACCCAGCACGATGCCGTCAGCATAGGGCAGTACGGCGCTGATGTCGTACGCCATCTGCCTCAGCTCGCTGTGCGAATATACGAAGTCGCCTTCCCGTGGGCGGATGAGCACGTGTATCTTCAGCTGTGGAAAACGCTCACGAACCAGCCTCACCAGCCCTACTGACGGTGTGAGCCCGTCGAGGGCCAGGGCCGAGCAAAGCTCAATGCGCTGGGCTCCCCCTTCCACGGCGTTGATGACGCTCTGCAGTGAGCCCGTACAAACTTCTAGTATAGCCATATCTTCAAAAACTCTTCTCTTCCTCCGGCAATGATGGTGCCGGCTGAATGCAAAGGTACGAAAAAAACTCCTGGTGCCCAAATCTCTGCAAAAATAATTAAGCTCTGCACAAAAAGTATCAATATTTGCCAAGTTATTCCAAGCTGATGTCAGAATAAATGCGTAACTTTGCCAGCTGAAAAACGAACCTAAAATGATAACGACATGAAATTGAAACCAATCATCATGGGAGCCTCGGCGCTCCTCACGTCGACGACAGCCCTTGCCTGGCAGGGCGAAGTAACCATTGAGACCCCTCGCACGCAGTTCATCGTCTCTGCCTGGGACGGTGGCGACTTGCAGCAGTGCTACTATGGCGACAAGAGTGCTACCATGCAGCAGTTGCGCGATGCTGGCGACGAGCTGACCTTCCATGCCTTGCCGTCGTTTGGCAGCGTGGGTGCCACCCATCTGCCCGCCCTTCAGGTGCAGCACATGGACGGCGACCAGAACCTGGAGATGCAGGTGACCGACTATGCAGTGACCAACGAAGCACGCGCCACCCTGCACGTCTTCACCATGCAGGACAAGGTGCAGCCCGTCACCGTGAAGCTGTACTACAAGGCCTACAAGAATGTGGACGTCATTGAGACCTGGACCGAGATAGTGCACCAGGAGAAGAAGGCCATCACCCTGAAGCGCTTTGACAGCGGACATCTGGTGCTGCGCCAGGGCGACGTGTGGGTGACCCACCTGCACGGCAACTGGGCTTCCGAGACGGAACCCACCATGGAGCCTTTGAAGCAAGGGCTGAAGACCATTCGCAACAGCGACGGTACCCGCAACTCACATCTTGACGCCCCTGAGCTGATGCTCTCGCTCGACGGGCACCCACAGGAGCTCACCGGCCGCACCATTGGCCTGGCGCTCTGCTGGAGTGGCAATTTTGAGCTGCGCATGAACACCATGTCGCACCGCGAGCATCACATCTATGCCGGCATCGACCCCACGGCCAGCGAGTACATACTGGAGCCCAGGCAGGTGTTTGAGACGCCCCATCTGGCCATGGCCTACTCAGCCGAGGGCATGGGCGGCGTCAGCCGTATCTTCCACAACTGGGCACGCAAGGAGGGCATGCTGCATCGCGGCATGCAGACGGGCGACATACTGCTGAACTCGTGGGAGGGCATCTACCTTGACATCACAGAGGAGAAAATCATCAAGATGATGGACGACATTGCCTCCTTCGGCGGCGAGCTTTTCGTGATGGACGACGGCTGGTTTGGCGATAAATACCCCCGCAAGGTGGACAACTCCAGCTTGGGCGACTGGGTGGTGGACAAGCAGAAGCTGCCCAACGGCATCAAAGCCCTGACCGATGCAGCCCGTGAGCGCCACATCAAGTTCGGCATCTGGATTGAGC
>CAMNJH010000092.1 GCA_946541275.1 uncultured Prevotellaceae bacterium | reverse complement strand
CTCCATTTTCGCTATTCATTAGTTTCAGGTTTGCTATACGAGATTGTAGTCTGGAGATGTCACGAGCCATTGCAGTATATTCTTTGTTGGATTCTATAATTTTTTGACGGTCTCCTAACTGCCTCTTGAAATAGTTCATTAGAGCTTCTGTTGTCGCCTGTCTTCTACGTAGGTCGTTCTCTACAGCTTGTTGATTAGCTTCTAGTATTGTGAGCTGTTTTGTTTGCTCACTATAATTAATCAAACCATGTTTGACATTATATCGAACCAAATCTTGCTCTGCCGCATTAAGAACTTTGCTTAGTTTCCCTACTTCACGCTCAAAAAACTTGATTACATTGAGCGTTTCTCCGTAGCGGAGATGTTGGTATTGGTGGGCAAACACACTATTGAGAATGTCCAAAGTGTTATAGCATATACCTGGATCGTTGGCTGAATAGGAAAGGTCGATAATATCACTACCATCGAGCCTAACAACTTTCAGACGGCTTGCAATGCTGCTAATGCTAAAATATGGATGATTGTTCAGTAGATTATATAAATAATTGTCTTGTGAAGGTTTCTCATATGCTTTCAGACGGCCATAAGAGTCATTTTCGTTGCCATAAACAAGTGCTTTCACATCAGCAGGTACACCAGCAATTAAATTCTGGAAATGCTCTGCCATGATATAGTTGTTGTTCTTGTTGACGTTACCAAAGAGCAAACAACGGGCAAAAAGACGCAATGCAACTTCATGAATAGTATTGTCTGTCTGGATAATAAGCATAAGATTCGTAATGTTTGCCTGACCATTTCCACCACCAACTCCAAGTCCCTCAATACTATAGCCAGTGATCATTCCTGTATAGATAGTGGTGTTAGAATCATAGATACGCTCCATGTCACGGGTGAGGAACCAAGCGATGACCAGTGCTATGAGTGGTAAAATCACAAGATACCAACGTATCTTATACAAAAACCTGACAATATACCTGAAAATATCCATAATTATTAATTATTTGAGGTTCTATTATTATTCTTTTGTGCTATCATTACTGCCTTTTTTGGCTTTCTCTGCAGCCTTGGCATCTTTTTCTGCTTGCTTTATTTCAGCTTCTTCTCGTTTCTTTTCTTCTTCAGCTGCTTTTTTTATGCGTTTTTCCACCTCTTTATTATCTTTGGCAATTTGCTTCTCAGATTTTGCAGCATCTTCGTCTAACGTAATCTCTGTTGTTGTATTAGTGATAATTGGAGTATGAGTAATTATTTCAAGTGTAATTATATCAATGGTAATTTGAGTAAGAAGCCCTTGGTAAGTACCAACTGCCCCTTGACTGCGTTGGCCAGTGTAAGCGTAGTCTTCAATGGAAAAGTTTCCATGGTGGAACTCTTCTTCATTGAGAGCGCTAGCCCCCTGATAGATGGCCGCATTTTCGCCAGCAGTTTTAAGGGCAGTCAAATTATTGGTGATTTGTACATAAAGCGAGGCAATCTGTAGCTTCAAGTTGTCATAGGCCTGGTCTTTCGCAAGTTGTGCTTGCTCAACAGCCATACGCTTCCGCCTAACTGCTGCTCCCAAATCAAGAATGTCCTCAACGGGAATGCTTAGGTTCACACCCACATTCCAATAACTTTGTTCACTTCCTTGGAACTGCTGGAAAAGTGGGGTATAAACGTCGGAACCATTGCTCCACATATCCGTTTTTCCATAGCTATAGCTTGCATGGCCATGTATGTATGAGAAGATGTGCTTCTTTTGTTTGGCTACTTCTGCCTGTGCCATCTCCTGTGCTTTTGCTAGCGTTAGAATCTGAGGAGTTGACTTGGCATTCTCAAACAAAACGGATAGGGGAGGCAACTTAAACGTGGAGAAATATAAATCTTGTTCCTCACTGGAGTCAAAGAATCCCGCATTAATACCACTGTCATCTGCTTTTGTTTGTGCACTAGCTATCGTGACAGAGAAAGTGAGCAATGAAAAGATTAGGACTTTCTTGATAGTTGTTCTCATACAATATATTATTTATACTAAACGTTTTCTTTTTGTACGAATGAGAAAAGTGTGCGGAAAATAATCTTCATGTCGAGCGTAAAGTTATAGGTCTGTCCGTAAATGATGTCTAGTTGCTTACGCTCTTCAGCCGACATGTTACCGCCTTTACCGCGTTCTTCAACTTGCCAAAGGCCTGTCAATCCGGCGGGAGCCATAAAACGATCAATACTGCTGTCTGCAGTCAACTTCTCTGCTTCGTAGAGAGGTAAGGGGCGATTTCCAACCACAGACATGTCACCTTTCAGTATGTTAAATAGCTGAGGTAACTCGTCTATGCTGTACTTGCGGATGAAGCGACCAACCTTTGTTACGCGCGGGTCATTTTCTATTTTAACGAATGCGTTCTCGTTTTCTTCTTTCTTCTGCTTGTTAAAATCACTTTCAGCCATAACGAAATCGTCGCCCACCAGCATGGTTTCATCGTCGCTGATCATCATTTCCGATTCCATCCCCATTTCCATCATGGTTTGCTCTGCCTCGGCACCCAATGGAGCTGTAATGGTTGTCTTCTTTTCTCCTGCAGGTTGATCCTGATGCTCAGCGTATTGGTTATTAGATTTGCTGAGCTCCTTCAAGCGTTCTTCAGCGTCAATGTACATAGAGCGGAATTTCAAGAAATCGAAAATCTTATAATTCGTTCCCACGCGCTTTGATTTAAAGAGAACAGGACCTTTGCTCTCCAGCTTGATGGCTATGGCTGTGAAAATTAAGATTGGAGACAGTATAACAATACCGAGCAAAGAACAGACTATGTCAAAAATACGCTTCCATACAGGAATCTCGAAACGCAATATCCTTTTCTTCGAAACTTGAGTGTCAAAGAGCGTGCTTTCGTGCTCACCTATGAATTGCAACTTCTTATTGAAATCAGAGATTGTCGCCTTCGAGTCTATTGTATCGTTGATACCACATCCCAAATAAACATTCCGCTCTTCGTCAGAAAGGCGCTCTGTAATCAGGATGATATATGCCCCTTCGCAGTTCTTCCGCAGATAGGTGATGGAGGTCACATCCTCTGTACGGACATTTTTCTCGAAGAATACAATAAAATGTTCATAGCTTGCACGGGATTTGCAAGCTTCAGCGGCCTCCATGTATGTTCTGGCTATTTTAACCTGTCGGCCGGGTAGATATTTCAGGCGTTCTTCTGTCTGAGGATTATTACCTAAATAAACAACACCTATCATAAGTCAAGGTTATTTAAACCCCACAATATATTATATATTAGTTGGGCATTATTTTCTTTACACGGATTTTCAACTCCATAGGGTTGAAAGGCTTAACAATGTAGTCTTCAGCGCCTATCTCCAACAGCCTTATGCGTTCACTGGTAGAGTCTTCGCTCGACAGCATGATAACGGGGATGTGGCGGAACAATTCGTTTTGCTTAATCCATTCCAAGAAGTCATCGCCTCTCATTCCTGGCATGCGAATGTCAGAAATAATCAGGTCCGGCGTATTTCCTGCCTGGAGCCATTTCACTCCTTGTAATCCATCAGGGAGCCATTGAACTTCGTAGTCGCTCATCAAGTAAATTGAGAGTACCTTCGCAATGGTCTCTTTGTCATCAAGTATAAGAATTTTCTTCTTCATATATGAATGTTTTTTTTTGAAATCGATTTCAACATGCAAAGGTATGAAAAATATTTTAATTGTGCACAAATAATAGTAAAAAAAAAGTTATTTTTTCAATTTTCTTTGGATATTCAAAAAAAAATAGGGAATTTTGTGCCTCAAACGTATTAAAAATGTATAGTCAAAACCAAATCTATTATGGTAGCAAGATATTTGTTAGGTTTCGATGTCGGCAGTTCTTCTGTCAAGGCATCACTGGTTAATGCCGAAAACGGCAAGTGCGTTTCATCGGCTTTTTTCCCTGGGAAGGAAGCCCCTATAAAAGCCGTTAAGGCTGGATGGGCTGAGCAGGAGCCCGACTCGTGGTGGCAGTATGCAAAGCAGTCACTACAGAAAATCATGGCTGAAGCTCAGGTGAAAGGGGAGGACATAGCGGCCATTGGCATCAGTTATCAGATGCATGGCCTTGTGTGTGTGGACAAGCAGTTGCAGCCTTTGCGCCCGGCCATCATCTGGTGCGATTCGCGTGCAGTGCCTTTTGGCGAACGTGCTTTCTCTGAACTTGGTGCTGATCAGTGCCTCAGCCATCTGCTGAACTCGCCGGGCAACTTCACTGCTGCCAAGCTGGCTTGGGTGAAGGAAAACGAGCCTGAGATATATAATAAAATATACAAAGTGATGCTTCCTGGCGATTATATTGCCATGCGGCTGAGCGGTGTGGCCAATACTACGGTGAGTGGACTAAGTGAGGGCATGTTCTGGGACTTCAAGGAGAACCGAGTGGCCCAGTTCCTGCTCGATTATTATGGCATTCCCGCTTCGTTCATCCCCGATATTGTCCCCACCTTCTCTGAGCAGAGTGTGGTGTGCGAACAGGCAGCTGCTGAGCTTGGGCTGAAGGCCGGAACCCCCATCACCTATCGTGGTGGTGACCAGCCAAACAATGCCCTTTCTTTGAACGTGTTTGAGCCGGGTGAGATAGCTGCAACGGCAGGCACCAGTGGCGTGGTCTACGGCGTGCTGGGTGACGTGAACTATGATCCCAAGTCACGTGTGAACACCTTCGCCCATGTGAATCATGGCGAGCAGGGAGCCACTCGTTTGGGCGTCCTTCTTTGCATTAATGGTACAGGCATCCTGAATGCATGGATGCATCGCAATGTCACTTTCGACATGGGCTATGCCGAAATGAACGACCTTGCCGCCCAGGCTCCCATTGGCAGTGATGGTGTGTGTATCATGCCTTTCGGTAATGGTGCCGAACGAGTGCTGCAGAACAAGGAGCTGGGATGCTCCATCCACGGTCTGAATTTCAATAAGCACGCCCGTCCTCATCTGGTTCGCGCTGCTCAGGAAGGCATTGTGTTCTCATTCTGTTATGGCATGGAAATCATGCAGCAGATGGGCATGAATATTCAGAAGATTCATGCAGGCCGGGCCAACATGTTCCTCTCACCTCTGTTCCGAGATACGCTTGCAGGTGTTAGCGGAGCCACCATCGAGCTCTACGAGACCGACGGCTCCGTGGGTGCTGCAAAGGGTGCAGGCATGGGTGCAGGCATCTACAAAGACCACAATGAGGCCTTCGCCACGCTGGAGAAACTTCAGGTTATCGAGCCCAAGGCTGCTGATAGGGCAGCCTATGCCGAGGCTTATGCACGCTGGAAGGAAATTCTGAATCACAACATTTAAATATTATTAACAAGAAGCCCAAGCCCCTGTTGACGGCTTTCTCCCTTCGGGGGGATATGAGGGGGGGATTATTATGGCAAAAGAGTATTTCGCCTTTACAGGCAAGATTCCCTTTGAGGGAAAAGACAGTAAGAACGTGATGGCTTTCCACTATTACGAGCCAGAGCGCGTAGTGATGGGCAAGAAAATGAAGGACTGGCTGAAGTTCGCCATGGCCTGGTGGCACACGCTGGGAGGCGCCAGCGCCGACCAGTTTGGTGGACAGACCCGCAGCTATGAGTGGGACAAGGCTGCTGATGCCGTTCAGCGTGCTAAGGACAAGATGGATGCTGGCTTCGAGATCATGGACAAGCTGGGCATTGAGTACTTCTGCTTCCACGATGTAGACCTCGTTGAAGAGGGTGATACCGTAGAGGAGTACGAGGCTCGCATGAAGGCCATCACCGACTATGCTCAGGAGAAGATGAAGCAGTTCCCCAACATCAAGTTGCTTTGGGGCACGGCCAATGTGTTTGGCAACAAGCGCTATGCTAATGGCGCTTCTACCAATCCCGACTTTGATGTCGTAGCTCGCGCCATCGTTCAGATTAAGAACGCCATTGATGCTACCATCAAGCTGGGCGGTTCCAACTATGTGTTCTGGGGCGGACGTGAGGGCTACATGAGCCTGCTTAACACCGACCAGAAGCGCGAGAAGGAGCACATGGCCACCATGCTTGGCATGGCTCGTGACTATGCCCGTGCCAAGGGATTCAAGGGCACGTTCCTCATCGAGCCGAAGCCCATGGAGCCCTCGAAGCACCAGTACGACGTTGACACTGAGACCGTTATCGGATTCCTCCGTGCCCATGGTCTGGACAAGGACTTCAAGGTGAACATCGAGGTGAACCACGCCACTCTGGCTGGCCATACCTTCGAGCATGAGCTGGCTTGCGCCGTTGACGCTGGCATGCTGGGCTCTATCGACGCTAACCGTGGTGATGCTCAGAATGGCTGGGATACCGACCAGTTCCCCATCGACAACTACGAGCTGACTCAGGCCATGCTGGAGATCATCCGCAACGGCGGCCTGGGCAATGGTGGCACCAACTTCGATGCCAAGATTCGTCGTAACTCTACAGACCTGGAGGATCTCTTCATCGCCCACATCAGCGGTATGGATGCCATGGCACGTGCACTGCTCAATGCTGCAGCTATCCTGGAGGAGAGCGAGCTGCCCAAGATGAAGAAGGAGCGCTACGCTTCGTTCGACGCTGGCATCGGCAAGGACTTCGAGGATGGCAAGCTCACTCTGGAGCAGGCCTATGAGTATGGCAAGAAGATTGGCGAGCCCAAGCAGACCAGCGGCAAGCAGGAGAAGTACGAGACCATCGTGGCCCTCTATGCTAAGTAAACTGTCATAGCAAACCTTTATGGCACGGATTCCCCAGCTGGTGTTGAGGAATCCGTGCTGCTTTTTATCATCATAAAGAGGTTCACAGGGTGATTAGGAATGACACATGATAACCTGGCCGTGGGCGTTCCAGTAGCTCTAAGCCTCCCCCTTGTAGTGTCATCATGCGTCGACTGAGTGACAGGCCGATACCTGACCCGCTGCGTTTCGTGGTGAAGAAAGGAACGAACACTGACTGCCTTGCCTCGGCCGGAATGGGCTGTCCATTGTTGCTGATGTACAGGGCGGTGCGCCCTTTCTCTTCTGTTTCTGCCATTTCTATGCCCATGCTGGTGGCACCTGCTTCCATGGCATTTTTCGTCAGGTTGGTGAGCACTTGACGCAGCATAATGGGGTCAGTCCTGACCAACATCTCTTCCACTCCGTTCACGCTCCAGCTGAGAGTGGGGTAGAGGTGCACTATGTCGGAGATGGCTGTGCCCAATTCCACCTCTGCGGCTTCCACCTTTTTCAGTTGTGAGAAGCGTCTGTAGCTGTCGACGAAGGTGTTCAGGCTTTTTGACGTGTCATGAATGGCTTTGATGCCCTCTTCCAGAGGGGTGCCTTTCACGTCGGCCCGGCTGAGCATGGACTGTGTGATGCTGCTGATGGGAGCTGTGGCGTTCATGATTTCGTGTGTGAGTACGCGTGTCAGCCGTTCCCACGATTCCACCTCGCTTCTGTTCACCTGCAGCTTGATGGTATGCCCTAGCTGGTTCAAGGTATCCTGCATGGCTCTTTCGCCGGGCAGCAAGCCCTTGGTCGACAGCCTGAAAGTGAAGTCGCGGTTGCGCATGGCTTCCTGCATCAGCCATGCTTGCCGTTTCAGTCGGCGTTGGTGGCGCACCATCCAGATGCTCAGCATAACCACCACTCCTGCTGATATGTAAATGAGTGTCGTCAACACCTAGTTCGTCAGTCTTTTCATCTTATTATAAAGAGTCTGCCGTGTGATGCCCAGCAGCTCGGCCGCTTTCGACAGGTTGCCGTGACAACGGTCTATGGCTCGTCTTACGTGGCCGGCTTCCACCTCGTCCAGAGTCACTATTTCAGCCTGCATGTCGAGCACGTCTTTCAATTTGTGCACCAGCTCGTCGTTGTCCCACGGCTTGGTGCAGAAGTCCGAGGCGCCGCTCTTCAGTCCCTTCACGGCCAGCTGCACGTCGGCGTAGGCGGTGAGCAGCACAACAGGCACCTCAGCATAGTGCTTGCGAATGGTGCGCAGCCACAGAAGCCCCTCCTGCCCGCTGTTTACGCCCAGGGTGAAGTTCATGTCGAGCAGAACCAGGTCCACTGGCTCCTGTGCCATCACCTTCAGAATGTCCGTGGGCTGTTCCAGCGTCAGTATCCGTTCGAAGGTGTCGGCCAGACAGTAGCGCAGGGCCGTCAGAATGGCTGCGTTGTCATCTACGATGAGAATGGTTCCGTATTTATTCATTGTTTTTGCTGCAAAGGTACGAACTTTCTGTCTATTATTCATACGCCAGAGTGTCTAATTTTTAGACAATCTGCTCCTGGCCCCCCTTTCTTCCTTGGTAGATTGGCAGAAATACCTTATCTTTGCCGCTGAAAAAGCTGACCCTATGGATAGACCCATTGAGAAAAAGAAAGGATTCCTGCTGAGGAAGTATGGCCTATGGGCCGCTGGTGGTTGCCTGCTGGTGGCGTTAGTGCTGTGGCTCCTCTTGGCCGACCATGCTGCCACCCTTCGGGTAAGTTCCGACGAACTGACCATCGGAGCTGTGGAGTATGGTGAGTTCAAGGACTATGTGCGCACCAGTGGACAGGTGCTGCCCATCCAGGTGGTGCAGATAGCCCCCGAGGAGGGTGGCATTGTCCGTGAAAAGGTGGTGGAGGAGGGTGCCATGGTCCGAAAGGGCGATGTCATCGTGCGCCTGAGCAATTCCGGCCTGGACTTGCAGATACTGAACGCCGAGGCCGAGCTGGCTGAGAAGCAGAACCTGCTGCGTAACACGCAGGTGGCCATGCAGCAGGACCGGCTGAACAACCAGACCGAGCTGGCCCAGCTGGAGATGGACACCCGTCGCTGCCGAAGAGCCTACGAGCAGGACCGTCAGCTCTATTCCCAGGGGCTGCTCAGCCGTGAGGACTACCTGCGGAGCGAGGAGAACTACCGGCTCTCCGAGAAGAAGCTGAGCCTCATAGGCAACCGGCTGAAGCAGGACAGTGTCTACCGCACGGTGCAGATGGATCAGATGGAGGACAACCTGCAGAACATGCGCCAGAACGTGGTCATGGTGCGCCAGCGCAAGGACAAGCTCGAAGTGCGCTCTGCCATCGATGGCGAGCTTGGTCTGCTCGATGTGGAGCTGGGTCAGAGCATCTCGCCAGGCCAGAAGATAGGTCAGCTCAACGACCTGTCGGACTATAAGGTGCAGGCCGAGATTGACGAGCACTACATTGACCGCATCCGTCAGGGGCTCTCAGCATCCTTCTCTCGCAATGGCCGCCTGTTCCATCTCACCGTCAGGAAAGTCTATCCCGAGGTGCGCCAGGGCAAGTTCCGCACCGACTTCGTCTTCAGCGGCGACCGTCCCGAGCACATCCGCACCGGCCAGACCTACTATCTGGACCTGGAGCTGGGCCAGCCCGCGCAGGCCGTCATGATTCCTCGGGGAACATTCTTCCAGGCCACGGCCGGGCAATGGATTTTCGTTCTTGACAAGAGTGGGCATAAAGCCTATCGGCGCACCCTTCGCATAGGGCGCCAGAATCCCCAGTTCTACGAGGTGCTGGAGGGCCTGGAACCCGGCGAGCGTGTCGTCACAAGTGGCTACGAGGCCTTCAAGGACAACGAGGTGCTGCTCATTGACTGAGCATTTTTTTCCTCTCTTATTTGTTCCGTCGCCTTTTTTTTCGTATTTTTGCAGCCGATTGCCGCTCATCTCACTCCAGTCAGTGGGAAGAAAAAAAGACCGCGGCCCCCAGCTTATGACCGACCGACCGTTGCCGCCTCCCCTTGTTGCCGCCATTCCCCTGGTGGTGCTCATCAGCCTGCTGGCGCTGGTCATAGCCCTTTTCGGCAGCGACTCGCTCAGCGGTGGCAGTCAGGTGGCGCTGCTCATGTCACTGGCGGTGTGCGTGTTCATCTCCATGGTGTTCTATCATGTGCCGTGGAAGGCTTTCGAGGCGCAGATGTCGAAGACCATGGGCGGCATCTCCATCACCGTGCTCATCCTGCTGGCCGTGGGCATGCTGTCAGGGTCGTGGATGGTGAGCGGCATCGTGCCCACGCTCATCTACTATGGCGTGCAAATCCTCTCCCCCCAGTTCTTCCTGGTCAGTGCCTGCCTCATCTGCGCCTTGGTGTCGCTGCTTTCAGGCAGTTCGTGGACCACCATCGCCACCATTGGCGTGGCCCTGCTGGCCATCAGTCATGCCCTGGGCATCAACGAGGGCTGGGCGGCAGGTGCCATCATCTCCGGAGCCTATTTTGGCGACAAGATGTCACCCCTGAGCGATACCACCATCCTGGCCTCGTCGACCACGGGCGTCGACCTCTTCACCCATATCCGCTACATGATGCTCACCACCACGCCCGCCTTCCTGCTCACGCTAGCCATCTTCACCGCTTTCGGACTGGGGCAGGGCGGCGACAGCCCGTTGGAGGTGAGCCGCTTCACCCAGGGGCTGTCGGCCACCTTCCACATCTCGCTGTGGTCGCTGCTGGTGCCTGTGCTCACGGCGGTGCTCATTGCGCGCCGTGTGCCATCGCTCATCGTGCTCTTCCTCTCAGCCCTCATGGCTGGCGTGACGGCGCTTATTCTGCAGCCCCACATCCTCAGCCAGATTGCTGCCAGCCCTGCGCCCGGCCACTGGACAGCCCTGGCCAAGGGGCTGGCCGTCACCTACTACGGGCCCACGGCCGTCGACACGGGCTTCGCCGAGCTGAACCAGCTGGTGGCAACGGGCGGCATGGCGGGCATGCTCAACACCATCTGGCTCATCATCTGCGCCATGTGCTTCGGCGCCGTCATGGTGGCCAGCGGCATGATCGAGAGCATCACGCGGGTCATCATCAGCTGGGTGCGCAGCCGCCTGGGGCTGGTGGCCTCGACGGTGAGCACGGGCCTCTTCCTCAATGTCACCACCGGCGACCAGTTCATCAGCATAGTGCTCACGGCCAACATGTTCCAGAACGTCTACCGCGAGCAGGGCTACGAGCCGCGGCTGCTGAGCCGCACGGCCGAGGACTCGGCCACCGTCACCTCCGTGCTGGTGCCCTGGAACACGTGCGGACTGACGCAGAGCACCGTGCTCGGCGTGCCCACCATCGTCTATCTGCCCTATTGCTTCTTCAACATTCTCAGCCCCCTCATGACCCTCCTCATAGCCGCCATCGGATGGCGCATCCAGCGGCGCACGCCGCCCCCGACGCCGTG
>CAMNJH010000091.1 GCA_946541275.1 uncultured Prevotellaceae bacterium | reverse complement strand
AGAAAAATCATGTCAGAAATTGAAAGCAAAGTAAAGGCAATTATTGTAGAAAAACTGGGTGTTGACGAGGCAGAAGTAAAGCCCGAAGCAAGTTTCACCAACGATCTGGGCGCCGACTCATTGGATACCGTTGAGCTGATTATGGAATTCGAGAAGGAATTCGGTATCTCCATCCCCGACGACAAGGCTGAGAAGATTGGCACCGTGGCCGACGCAATTGCCTACATTGAGGAAAACCAGAAATAAAACTAATGAAAAATTAGTAATTAGTAATGAGTAATTATGATTACAGGGCCAGCAGCTTTGCCACCGCCCTTATCAGTAATCATAATTACTCATTACTAATTATTCTTTATTGATTCATTTATGGAACTAAAAAGAGTAGTAGTAACTGGGCTAGGCGCAGTCACTCCTGTGGGAAATACTCCCGAAGAGATGTGGAAGAACCTGCTCGACGGCGTGAGCGGCGCAGCACCTATTACGAGTTTCGATACCTCTCTATTCAAGACCAAGTTTGCCTGCGAGGTGAAAAACCTCAATGTGACAGACTATCTTGACCGTAAGGAGTCGCGCAAGATGGACCGCTACACCCAGCTGGCCCTTATTGCTGCCAAGCAGGCCGTTGAAGACAGCCAGATGGATCTGGAGTCTGTCGACAAGAACCGCATTGGCGTTGTCTTCGGCGTTGGCATCGGCGGTATCAAGACATTCGAGGATGAAGTGAAATATTACGGTTTGCACGAAGCCGATGGCCCCAAGTTCAACCCATTTTTCATCCCGAAGATGATTGCCGACATCGCTGCCGGACAAATCTCCATCATGTATGGCTTCCACGGACCTAACTATATCACGTCGAGTGCATGCGCCTCATCATCCAATGCCCTGGCAGATGCTTTCAACCTGATTCGCCTAGGAAAGGCCAATGCCATACTGGCTGGTGGAGCCGAGGCTGCCATCTGTGCCTGTGGCGTAGGCGGTTTCAATGCCATGCATGCCCTGTCAACCCGCAATGACGAGCCCGAGAAGGCCAGCCGTCCGTTCAGCGCCAGCCGTGACGGATTCGTCATGGCCGAGGGTGCTGGCTGCCTCATCCTGGAGGAGCTGGAGCACGCCAAGGCTCGCGGAGCCAAGATTTATGCCGAGATGGTTGGCGCCGGTATGAGCGCTGATGCTCACCACATCACCGCCTCACACCCCGAGGGTCTGGGTGCCAAGCTGGTGATGCAGAGCGCTCTGGAAGACGCTGGCATGAAGCCCGATGAGATTGACTACATCAACGTGCACGGTACATCCACGCACGTGGGCGACATCTCTGAGGCCAAGGCCATTAAGGAAGTCTTCGGCGATGCTGCCTACAAGCTGAACATCTCGTCCACAAAGTCCATGACTGGCCACCTGCTGGGAGCTGCCGGAGCCGTTGAGGCCATGGCCACCGTCCTGGCTATCAAGAACGACATCGTGCCTCCCACCATTAACCATGAAGAGGGCGATGAAGACCCGGAGATTGACTACAACCTCAACTTCACGTTCAACAAGGCCCAGAAGCGCACCGTTCGTGCCGGACTGAGCAACACCTTCGGTTTCGGAGGCCACAATGCCTGCGTGGTGTTTAAGAAATACGCAGAATAAATGAGGAATGAGAAATGAAAAATGGGCCATTTCCCATTTTTCATTTCTCATTCCCCATTTTAAATCCAAAAGCTATGACAATCAGAGACATCATAGAGCGCCTGTGCCTTCCCTTCCGGGGCGAGGAAAAGGAGTTGCGCCGTTCGCTGCACAGCATCATGGGCTTCTATCCTCACAACCTGGAGCACTACAAAGTGGCACTGACTCACAAGAGCAGCGGACAGCGCAACGACAAGGGCAAGCCTCTGAACAACGAACGGTTGGAGTTCCTGGGCGATGCCATGCTTGATGCCGTCGTGGGCCACATTGTGTTTGAGCGCTTCACCAGCAAGCGCGAGGGATTCCTGACCAACACCCGCTCAAAGCTAGTCAGCCGGGAGTCACTGGGCAAGCTGGCACAGGAGATGGGCCTCACCGATCTGATACAAAGCCGCGGCGAACAGCGTTCGCACAACAGCTACATGGCTGGTAATGCCTTTGAGGCACTTGTAGGCGCCATCTATCTGGACCAGGGCTACAGCGCCGTGCGCCGATTCATGGAGAAGCGCATTCTGAAACAGATGGTAAACATTGACAAGGTGGCCTACAAAGAGGTGAACTTCAAGTCGAAGCTGCTGGAGTGGACACAGAAGAACCGCGTGAAAATGGAGTACCGCATGCTGAAGCAGACCAAGGACGAGAAGGGCTCGCCCATCTTCGGTTTTCAGGTGATGCTGGAAGGCGTGGAAGGCGGAAAGGGCCAGGGCTACTCCAAGAAAGAGGCCCAGCAGCTGGCATCACAGGACACGCTGGAGCGCCTGCGCCGTGAGCCACAGTTCATTGATGCCGTCTTCGCTGCTAAGAGCAACCGCACCAAGATGGAGGAGGAGCCCACCATGGCCGCCCCCAATCTGGAGGCCGAGAAGACTGATTTCATAGTAGAGCAGGAACACAACGAGCCACAGGAGCTCACGATGGAGCCCAAGACGGAAATCAAGAAGAAGCCCACCATAAAGGCTTCACAAGCAGAAGAAGAGACCGACGAGTTTGACCTGTCGGACATCACACACAACCCCGCTGAGCCCTCGCGCGAGGACATCATTGCCGCTGCCGAGGCCGCAGCCTTCTCAGAGCAATAAGCATATCACTGCCACGCTATCTGCGAAACCCACGCAGAGTCTCATGGAGCGGTGCTGAATCATTTCATGCACCTGATGTCTCTGTGCGAAAATGGAAGACGCGGCTGTTAACTAATATAGGAATGTACGGCCTTACACGCACGCGCGCGTAAATATAGGGCGGAAAAAAAGTGCTACAAGTGCTACTAGCGCCCGTAACATCCTAAAAAACAGTATTTTGTGGGTGCATTTTGATTTTTGGAAAATGCTACTGGAAAAACTACTGGTAGGGGTGAGTAGCCACTTGCACATTTAGGCCCTTTTGTGCAGAAATGAGACATATAGAAAAGTCGCTGCCCGACTTTTCTATATGTCTCATCGGAAAATTTTCATACGGCGCCGACTTTTTGAAAAATCTCGCCGACTTTTTGAAAAATCTCGTTGACTTTTTGGGAAATCTCGCCGCCGTTTTGTGGCCGGTAGCACCAATAGCATTTTCGGTAGCACTTCCGAGAGACCAAATTGCACCCATAAACGCCACAACACCAGCCAGTTACCACTGCCAGTAGCACTTGTAGCACTTTTTTTCCGCCCTATATTTACGCGCGCGTGCGTGAGGAAATGTAGGAGAGAAGCCATATTTGCAACCAAGTTGCAAACTTTTCTATTTACCTTTGCAGCGAAAAAAGAAACACGTAAGAATATGGCACACGAACATCATCATCACGAACACGAGCACCATGAGCATGAGCATCATGAGCACCATCATGAGCACCACGACCTGAAAAAACAGTTGGGGCTTATCATCGCCTCGGCTCTGCTGCTGGCTGTGGCCGTCATCATTGAGAAAACCTGCCAGCTGGCCACCTGGCAACTGCTGCTGGTCTATCTGGTACCCTATTTACTCATAGGGCACGACACGCTGAAGGAGGCTACCGAAGGAATAGCCCACGGCGACGCCATGAACGAGCACCTGCTCATGTCGGTAGCCACCATTGGCGCTCTGTGCATAGGTTTCCTGCCTGGCGCCGAGACTGAATTCCCCGAGGCCGTCTTTGTCATGCTGTTCTTTCAGGTGGGCGAACTGTTTGAAGGCTATGCCGAGGGCAAGAGTCGCCAAAGCATCAGCCATCTGATGAACATCAGGCCTGACGTGGCCAGAGTAGAACACTATGCTGAGGACGGCGGACGAACGGAAGAGTCCGTCAGCCCTGAACAAGTGGAAGTGGGCAGCACCATCGTGGTGCGCCCGGGCGAGAGAATACCGCTGGATGGCGTCATCACTGAGGGCTCGACAACGCTGAACACCGTGGCACTGACAGGTGAGAGCATGCCACGCCAAGCCGGCGAAGGCGATGCCGTAGTTTCGGGCTGTGTCAACCTGTCGGGCGTCATACGCATACGCACCACGAAGATCTACGGCGAAAGCACCGTGGCCAAGATTATAGAGTTGGTGGAGCATGCCAGCGAGCATAAGTCGCAGAGCGAGAACTTCATTACCCGCTTTGCACGCGTCTATACCCCCATTGTGGTCTGCGGAGCCGTGCTGCTGGCCGTCATACCGGCGCTGATGGGGGGCCAGTTCGCCACGTGGCTCTATCGGGCACTGATGTTCCTTGTGGTGTCGTGCCCCTGCGCCCTGGTCATCAGCGTGCCCCTCACGTTCTTCGGTGGAATTGGCAGCGCCTCGCGCAATGGCATTCTGGTGAAAGGCTCCAGCTATCTGGATGTACTGTCGAAGCTGGACACTGTGGTGTTCGACAAGACGGGCACGTTGACGCATGGGCAGTTTGCCGTCACCGCCGTACATCCTGATGACTGCGACGAGCAGCAGCTGCTCCACTTGGCCGCCCACGTAGAGCACTTCTCCACCCATCCCATAGGCGCAGCCTTGCGCGATGCATTCCCCGACGAGGCCATCGACGGCTGTACCATCAGCAACGTGCAGGAAATAGCCGGACAGGGCATCAAGGCCACTGTTGCACTACTTCATAAGCCCACCGCACTACACCAGCAGCCTGTGGAGGTCAGTGTGGGCAACACAAAGCTGATGGACGCCGTGGGAGCCAATTGGCACAACTGCGACCACGACATGGGAACGGTGATTCACGTGGCCATCGACGGGAAATATGCCGGTCACATCGTCATCAATGACCAGGTGAAGCCCGACAGCGCCGAGGCTATAGCCCGGCTTCATGAACTAGGCATCAGGAAAAACGTCATGCTGACTGGCGACCGTCAGGAGGTGGCCCAGCGGGTGGCCCAGCAGCTAGGAATCAGTGACTATTACGCCGAGTTGCTGCCCGCTGACAAGGTGGCCATCGTGGAAAGCCTCCTTCAACCCCAGTCGGGCACAGCCCTGGCCTTCCTGGGCGACGGCATCAACGATGCTCCCGTGCTGGCCCGCGCCGATGTGGGCATCGCCATGGGCGGACTGGGCAGCGATGCCGCCATCGAGGCTGCCGACGTAGTGCTGATGGACGACCACCCCTCCAAACTGGCCACAGCCATCACCATAGCACGACGCACCATTGCCATTGCCCGCCAGAACGTGGCCTTTGCCATTGGCGTAAAGGTGGCAGTGCTCATCCTGGCAGCCGTGGGACTGGCCACCATGTGGATGGCCGTCTTCGCCGATGTGGGCGTCACCGTGCTGGCCGTACTCAACGCCATGCGCGCCCTGAGGAAATAGGCTTTCTCACCTCTTCAGCATTTTTCTGCAAATTTCGCTGCAAAAACAGCGCAATTTGCAGTTTTCTTTGTAACTTTGCAAGCAATAACTAAACCTATGACATTATGAAAAGAACTACTTTCCTCATGCTCCTGAGCGGTGTACTGGTGCTCTCGGCCTGCCGGAACAACGCTCAGAAAGAAGTTGAAGCTCCTGCAGAAAAAGAAGTGCTCAACGTACCTGCCTGCATCGTGACCACCCCACCCGATTCACTGAACCTGGACTCGTTCTACACCAAGTACGTCGACGTGAACGGTCTGCCGCTCATCTCGTCCTGGCGCGTGCCCGACTCTGCCTTTGTGGCTGCCCATCGCACACTCTATGCCATGACCAGCATGCTGCCCCAAGCTGTGCTCGACTCCATGGTGGCACGGGGAACGCGCGTGGCTATCATGGGGCGCTATGAGGGAACAACCGACATTCCCGAGCACCGACATCTGGTGAACGACACCACCCTGAACTGGGACCTGCGCGCCCGTGGTCTGGGCGGCGACCTGGAACTGCCGCTGACCAGCTGCGCAGAAGAGAACGTGCTGGCCTACCAGATTGACAAGTACCATGCTGAAGACATACTGATTCATGAGTTCGCCCACAGCATACATCTCATTGGGCTGATGCTGGCCGTGCCCGACTTCGACAGCCGGCTGAAAGCCTGTTACGAACAGGCAAAGGCCAAAGGCATTCTGGAAAACACCTATCGCATCACTGACAAGGAAGAGTACTTTGCCGAGGCCGTGCAGGACTGGTTCAATGTGAACGCCGAAATGCCTCACACCGATGGCAAGCACAACTGGTGTAACACCCGCGAGGAACTGCAGCAGTTTGACCCCGACCTCTACAGCCTGCTGGAAGAATACTTCCCCAAGACCAACCTGCAAATCAGTAAACATCAGAAAGTTAACGAATACGGGAAGCCATGAAAATAGCCAAAGATTCTTTTATCAGGCGTCGCTTACGCCTAAAGCACGACATGGGTAGCGGTCTGCTGCTCTTTCTGGGTAATGACGAGGTGGGCATGAACTATGCTGACAACACCTACCGTTTCCGCCAGGACAGTACTATGCTCTATTTCTTCGGACTGGACTATGCCGGTCTGGCCGCTGTTATCGACGTGGACGAGGACCGCGAAATCGTGTTCGGCAATGACTTGACCATCGACGACATCGTGTGGACAGGACTGCAGCCGTCGCTCAGCGAAAAGTGCGCCACGGTGGGAATCACTGACAGCCGGCCACTCAGCGCCCTGAAGGCCTACATAGAACAGGCCCGCGCCAAAGGGCAGGCCATTCACTTCCTGCCTCCCTACCGGGGCGATCACAAGGTGTGGCTGTGGGAATTGCTGGGCGTGGAGCCCGCCGCCCAGCCTGCACAGGCTTCAGTGAATTTCATCAAGGCCATCGTGGCACAGCGCAATTACAAGGATGAAGAGGAGATACGCCTGATTGAAGAGAGCGTCGACCTCAGCACGGAGATGCACCTGGCCGCCTACCGAACGGTGCGCCCCGGCATTCATGAGAGCCAGGTGGCTGCCGTCGTCGAGGAGGTAGCCTGCCGTCATGGCAATGCACTGGCCTTCCCCACCATTGCCACCGTGCAAGGACAAGTGCTTCACAATCATGGCTTCATCCACGAGCTGAAAGCGGGCGACATCTTCCTGCTCGACGCTGGCGCTGAGACCAAGAACCACTACGCCGGCGACCTTTCGTCGTCAATGCCCGTCAGCGACACATTCACCGAGCGCCAGGCACATGTCTACGACATCCACCTGCGCAGCTTCCAGGCTGCCGTCGACAAGCTGCAGCTGGGCACGCCCTTCCGCGAGGCCCATATAGCCGCAGCCACTGAGATTGCCCGTGGAATGAAAGAACTGGGGCTGATGAAAGGCGATCCCGCCGAGGCCGCAGAGACAGGTGCCTATGCCCTGTTCTTCCCTTGCGGCCTGGGCCACATGGTAGGACTCGACGTGCACAACATGGAAAACCTGGGTGAGCAGTATGTGGGCTATGCTGACGGCCAGCAGAAGAGCACGCAGTTCGGCTTCAAGTCGCTGCGACTGGCCCGTCCGCTGGAGCCAGGATTCGTATTTACAGTGGAACCGGGTATTTACTTCATTCCCGAGCTGATGGACAAGTGGGAAGCCGAGCACCAGTTCACCGATTTCATCTGCTACAACAAACTGGGTCCCTGGCGTAACTTCACTGGTCTGCGCAATGAGCTGAACTACGTGATGACCGAGCAAGGCGCCCGACTGCTGGGAACCATCAAAAAGCCCATGACCATAGAAGAGGTATACGCTGCCAAATCCCAATAGGCACAGGCCTCGGGGCCTTCCTGTGCAAAACCGTGGTCTCGGTTTCCTACATGTAGAACCGTGTAAGACAATGGCCTGCAGCGGCCCACCTTCCAAATGAAGTTAAAAAACATTAAGTGAGGAGCAAAACTCCTCACTTCAATTTCTGCACTCCTAACTTTTTTGTACCTTTGCGCGCAAAATACAAAAGCTATTGTAGTTATGACAGAAAACCATTCTATCGTCGGACATAAGATTAAGGGAATCCGCGAGTCAAAGAACCTTTCCATAGAAGAAATCTCTGAGCGCAGTGGCCTGTCGGCAGAGCAGATTGTCTCTATTGAGAACGACCAAAACCTGCCCTCCCTGGGCCCACTGATCAAGATAGCCCGTGCACTGGGCGTCAGACTAGGCACTTTCATGGATGACAATGACGCACTAGGCCCCGTGGTGTGCCGGGCTGCCGACCGCGAGGCCAACAGCAGCATCAGCTTTTCGAACGGAGCCTCCAATGCCCGCAAGCACATGGACTATCACCCACTGGCCAAGCAGAAAGCCGGGCGCCACATGGAGCCCTTCATCGTTGACATCAACCCCAGTGAAGAAAAAGAGTTCCAGTTGTCTGCCCATGAAGGCGAAGAATTCATCTACGTAATGTGTGGAACGGTAGAGATTGACTACGGCAAGAATAAATACCTGCTGAGCGAAGGCGACAGCATTTACTATGACAGCATCGTGAAGCACCACATACACGGAGCCAATGGCCAGGCCGCCAAGATTCTGGCCCTTGTCTACATTCCCTTCTAGGTACCCCTTCCCCTCCCAGCGCGAGGGGCATTTCATATTAGTTCTAGGTAAAAAAAGTTTGAATAATGGAGAACAACACGATGCCTCGCCGCTATCCCGCTGAGACGGGAAGCGAAGGCTACACCCTCTTTGAGCGTACACTGGGCGACTGGCTGGAGCACTGGGCCAAGACCACCCCCGACAAAGAATACATTGTCTATAGCGACCGCGACCTGCGCTTCACTTGGAGCAAGTTCAATGAGCGTGTAGACAATCTGGCCAAGGGCCTGCTGGCCATTGGCGTGAAAAAAGGCTCCAACGTAGGCATCTGGGCCACCAACGTGCCCGACTGGCTGACATTCCTGTATGCCACGGCCAAGATTGGCGCCGTGCTGGTTACCGTGAACACCAACTACAAGCAGGCTGAGCTGGAATACCTGTGCAAAGACTCTGACATGCACACGCTCTGCATCACCGACGGCACCTGGGACTGCAACTATGTGGACATGACCTACAAGATGCTGCCCGAACTGCGTGACTGCGAGCGCGGACACCTGAACAGTGAGCGCTTCCCCCACATGAAGAACGTGGTCTTCATCGGCATGGAGAAATATCGCGGCATGTACAACACCGCCGAGCTGCTCCTGCTGGGGCAGAACATTGAGGACGAGGAGCTGGACGCTGTGAAGCGCCAGGTGACGTGCCACGACGTCTGCAACATGCAGTACACCAGCGGCACCACCGGATTCCCCAAGGGCGTCATGCTGACCCACTTCAACATTACCAACGACGGCTACTTCACGGGCGAGAACATGGGCTTCACTCAGGATGACAAGCTCTGCGTCTGCGTGCCCCTGTTCCACTGCTTCGGCGTGGTGCTGGCCACGATGAACTGCCTCACCCATGGCTGTACCGAGGTGATGGTCGAGAAGTTCGACCCCCTTGTGGTGCTGGCCTCCATCCATAAGGAGCGATGCACGGCCCTCTACGGCGTGCCCACCATGTTCATAGCCGAACTGGACCACCCCATGTTCTCCATGTTCGACATGAGTTGCCTGCGCACTGGCATCATGGCCGGCAGCCTCTGCCCCGTCGAGCTGATGAAGCGCGTCTCCGAGAAGATGTTCATGACCATCACATCGGTCTACGGCCTCACCGAGTCATCGCCAGGCATGACACAGACCTGCCTGAACGACTCCTTTGAGCAGCGCTGCACCACCGTAGGCCGTGACTATCCTTTCGTCGAAGTGAAGGTGCTCGACCCTGAGACGGGCCAGGAATGCCCCGTAGGCGTACAGGGCGAAATGTGCTGTCGTGGCTTCAATGTGATGAAGGGCTACTACAAGAACCCGCAGGCCACCGCCGAAGTCATTGATGCCAATGGATTCCTGCACAGCGGCGACCTGGGCGTAAAGGACGAGAACGGCTTCTACCGCATCACAGGCCGCATCAAGGACATGATCATCCGCGGCGGTGAAAATGTATATCCGCGTGAAATTGAAGAGTTCCTCTACCAGATGCCCGGCATCAAGGACGTACAGGTGGCAGCCGTGCCGTCAAAGAAGTACGGTGAAGAGGTGGGTGCCTTCATCATCCTGAACGAAGGTGTGAAGATGGACCGCGAAGACGTAAGAGAGTTTTGCCGCGGCAAGATAGCCCGCTACAAAACTCCCAAATACGTTTTCTTCATTGACCAGTTCCCGCTGACGGGCTCTGGGAAGATTCAAAAGTTCAAGCTGAAGGAAATGAGCCTGGAGCTCTGCAAGCAGCAGGGCATCGAGGTCATTTGACGTGCAAGTCAAGCACGAAGCGCGTTCCCCTGGTGTACTTCGGGTCTATCTCCAGGTCGCCGTTCATCCTCAGGGCCATCTGCTTGCAGATGGGCAGCCCCAGTCCGTCGCCCGTGGTCAGGTCCCTGATTTCCAGGAAGGGCTTGAACACGTCTTCACGTTTCTCCTCTGCTATTCCGCAGCCCGTGTCCGTCACCAGGAACTGGTGGGCATGCGGGCCGCGCTTCTTGTAGTCCAGACTGATGGTGCCACCCTCGGGGGTGTACTCAGCGGCATTCTCCAGCAGATGCTGCAGGATGTGGGCCACATATTCGCGGTTGATGGTAGCACCCATCTTCGGAGCCTCCACCTTCAGCGTCACGTTCGGCTTCACCTTCTGCCGGATGCCGTCCATCAGCTTCTCGCAGAAAGCCTGCATCTGCGTCTCCTCCAGCTCCAGGGGCTCTTCATCCGTCATATTCTCCAGCTTCGACAGCGTCTGGATATGGCTGCTGAAATCCTGCAAGGCCTTCACCTCGGGCAGCCGCTCGTCCAGTTTCTTCAGCGTGGGATCCAGCTGCGCCGAGATGTTGCTGATGAACTTGGCCTTCAGCGCATTGTTCTCGTTGGCCAACTTGATGGTTTTCTTCTGCTTGCGCGTCAGAAGGATGAAGCGCAGCAGGATGACGGCGCCCACCACCAGCACGGCGGCCAGGATGGCAGCCAGCACGCTCAGGGCAATAATCATCAGCTGGCGCGACGACAGCTTGCCGTCCTTCTCGGCTATTGAGGCTTCACCCGCAGCTATCTGCTGCTTCAGGGCTCCCATCTCGTCGGCCGGCTTCAGGGCGCTCAC
>CAMNJH010000090.1 GCA_946541275.1 uncultured Prevotellaceae bacterium | reverse complement strand
AGATCAAGGACATCGAGAAGGCCATCATGGACAGCGACGTGGGCATCACGCCCGAGAACAACGGCGAGGTGATTCGTCTGAACATCCCCCAGCCCACCGAGGAGCGCCGCCGCGACCTGGTGAAGCAGTGCAACAAGATTGCCGAGAAGGCTAAGGTGGAGGTGCGCAATGTGCGCTCTGACATCAAGGACAAGCTGAAGAAGGCCATCAAGGACGGGCTGTCAGAGGACAATGAGAAGGATGCCGAGCTGGAGCTGCAGAAAATTCACGACAAGTGGATCAAGAAGCTCGATGCCCTCATTGAAGCCAAGAACAAGGAAATCATGACGGTTTGATGCGATGGCTATCGCCCGGTCGTTCTTTTCATGAAAGGACTTGTAGTGAAAAATACAGGCAGCTGGTACAGCGTCCGCACGGACGATGGCCAGCTGCTTGAGTGCAAGATAAAGGGTAACTTCCGCCTGCGAGGCATCCGCTCTACCAACCCCGTTGCCGTGGGCGACAGGGTGACGCTCAGTGCCCCCACGGGTCAGGCGGGCGGTGTGTTCATCACTGAGATTGAGGACCGCCGCAACTACATCATCCGCAAGAGCATCAACCTGTCGAAACAGAGCCACATCATTGCGGCCAACGTGGATCAGGCCCTGCTCATCGTCACCGTCAGCAATCCGCAGACCAGCACTACCTTCATTGACCGCTTCCTGGCCTCGGCCGAGGCTTATCGGGTGCCGGTGGTGCTGTTGTTCAACAAGACCGACCTGCTGGATGCCGATGAGCAGCACTTACAGCAGATGATGGTTGCGCTCTATGAGAACGTGGGCTATCAGTGCCTGCAAATATCTGCCGCCACGGGCCAGGGCCTTGATCAGCTGCGACCGCTACTGGCGGGGCGGATATCGGTGCTCAGTGGCAATAGTGGGGTGGGGAAGTCCACCCTCATCAACCAGCTGGTGCCTGGCGCCAGCCTGCGCACGGCCGAGCTGAGCGATGCTCACAACATGGGGCAGCACACCACCACTTTCAGTGAGATGATAAGCCTGCCTCCGGTCGCCTCCACCGCGGAAGGCGAATGGACGGGAGCCCTCATTGACACCCCGGGCATCAAAGGCTTTGGCACCTTCGACATGGAGCCCGAGGAGATTTCGGGCTACTTCAAGGAAATATTCCGGTTCTCCAAGGACTGCCGCTTCAACAACTGTACCCACACCCACGAGCCGGGCTGCGCTGTCCTCCAGGCACTGGAGAATCACTACATAGCCCAGAGCCGCTACCAGAGTTACCTCTCCATGCTCCACGACAAGGACGAGGGCAAATACCGGGAGGCTTATTGATGCTGGCGTTTTCTAGGATTTTCTAGATTTTCTAGATTTTCTAGATTTTCTAGGATTTCTAGGATTTCTAGGAAGACCTAGGATGAACGAGGCAACATTTGGTTGTTTCAATAAAAAAAGCTAAACTTGCAGCCGATAAACACAAAAAGTATATGAGACGATTGACAATGGCCCTGCTTGCCCTGCTGCTGACACTGGCGACCAGTGCACAGACCTACAAGCGAGTGAACGACATCAGCTTCACAGTGAAAGACGACGCCTACGCCCAGGAACGGCTGAAGCTGGACGTGTATTACCCTGACGACCGTCAGGGATGCCCCGTGGTGGTGTGGTTCCATGGCGGAGGCCTGGAGGGCGGCCAGAAAGAAATTCCCCGCAGGCTGATGGAGAAAGGCTACGTGGTGGTGGGCGCCAACTACAGGCTGCTGCCCCGCGTCAGTGTGGACCAGACCATCGACGATGCTGCCGAGGCTGTGGCATGGGTGTTCAGGAACATTGCCCGCTATGGCGGCGACACAAGGAAGATAGTACTCACGGGCCATTCTGCCGGTGGCTATCTCGACATGATGCTCTGCCTGAACAAGTCGTGGCTGAAGAAGTATGGCGTGGATGCTGACAGCGTGTGGCTCTGCGCTCCGTTCAGCGGGCAGGCCATCACGCATTACAATGTGCGAAAGATGCAAGGCATACAGCCGTTGCAGCCCACTATCGACCAGTGGGCTCCCCTCTACTGGGTGCGCCCCGACTGTCCGCCGCTGGTGCTGATTTGCGGCGACCGCGAACTGGAGCTCTATGGCCGCTATGACGAGAATCAGTATTTGGCGCGCATGATGAAGCTGGTGGGCCACAAGCAGACCTACCTGTATGAGCTTGACGGACACGGGCATGGAGGCATGGTGGATCCTGCCTTCCATATCCTGGAGACGCACATCAAGATGCTGTCGGGTGAAACGGTGAATCCCTGAACGGCTATTTGAAAACCTTGAACGTATAGCCCTGTTCCATGAGCCATTCAATGCTCTGGGGCAGGGCGGTGCGTAGTTTGTCAATGGCTTTCAGGGAGTCATGGAACGTGATGATGGACCCCGGGCGGCAGTATTGCTTCACGTTGTTCACGACGTCCTCGGATGTCATCCATTTGGAATAGTCGCGAGTGACGAGGTCCCACATCACCACTTTGTACTTGCGCGACAGCCAGGCGTACTGCGCCAGCCGCATCCAGCCATGAGGCGGGCGGAAATAGTGGCTGCGAATGTAGGCATTTGCTTTTTCCACATTGTACATGTACTCCTTGATGGAGTGACGCAATCCGCCAATGTGGTTGTGCGTATGATTGCCCACCTGATGTCCCTCGCTGACTATCTGTTCGAACAGCTGGGGATATTTTCTCACGTTGTCGCCCACCATGAAGAAGGTGGCCTTGATGCCATAGTGGCGCAGCGTGCTGAGCAGGAATGGAGTTGACTCGGGTATTGGACCGTCGTCGAACGTCAGGTAGACTGAACGTTCGCGACGGTCCATTCTCCACAGGGCTTTCGGGTAGAGCCAGCGGAGGTAGGCGGCTGGTTGCTCGATAATCATGACAGAATACTAGTTGTCAGCCACATTGAGCTGCACCAGTATGTTGTAGCGCTGCTGCAGCTGGTTCATGCGCTTGTCGGCCTGCTCGCGGTCAACGCGGAGGTTCAGCTTGGCTATGTATGACATGACGTCAATCTGGCGCATGCAGCTGTCCTTGAACTTCTTGATGTCATCGCCGAACGATGTGTAGTAGTCCAGGAACTGGTTGGAGCGTGTCCAGAGGTAGTCCAGAATGGGGCGGGCCTTTTCGGGCTGGCCCATGTCGATGTAGAGCTGTGCGGCTGACAGCGAAGTCTCGTTGTAGGGTACGTTGTAGCTGGGCAGTTCTTCTTCAATCTTGTCCAGTACCTTCATAGCTTTCTCCAGCTTCTCGTTGCCCAGGGCAATGAGCGAGTCGTTCTTGACTGCGGGACCGTGCTCAGCCTCCACGCCTTCCTGGTCGGCTTCGTCCAGCTTATCGCCGCCACCCAGAAGAATCAGCTCCTTGCCTTCGTAGAAGAGGTCGGAGGCTAGCGTCATCATCAGCTGACGGTGGGTGAGGCACATGCGCATGACGGTCTCGTCAATGTAGATGCCCTTCGCCTTGACGTTGCCGTACTTGAAGCGGTTCATCACATTGTTGTACATCGTCTCAGTATCGGTCTGTTTCAGCTCCTCGTTGGGCACCACGCGCTCGCGGCCTCCATCCTGCACATGGACGTAGGTCTGGAAGGGAGTGATGCGGTAGACCAGACCTTCCTGTAGGAAGTGGTCGTCCAAGCCCACGATGTTGTCAGAGCCTACGGTCATGGCCACGTAGAGCGGGCGCTCCCAGTTGGTATTGGCCAGCAGCTCCAGCATCATCAGCTGGCTCTTGTTCAGGTAGTTGATGCGGTGCAGTGAGATTTGCATCGTGTCGGGTATGCTGTCGCTCACTAGCAGCATGCCACTTCGGCGCACGGCATCCTTGTCAATGTCGAGATAGAGATCCTCGCTGGGGATACAGTGAAGCAGGTCTTCACCCTGGTTCAGCTTGTAGCGCTGGAATTCTTCGGTGGACTGGATGTAGCTCAGCACCCTCAGCTGCATGTTCTTCAGCTCTTTGTCCTCGCGCTTGTCCTCCAGGAACCTGTAGAGGCACTCGGGGTCGTCAGGATCGTTAGAGAACAGGTTGGCGGCATCAGCCGGGGAATAGACGTCGAGACCAATGTTCTTGATGAGGTTCAGGAAGGCATTGCTGTCCAGCTCCCACTGACCGTTCTTGTTCTGCGTGTAGCAGTTGTTGAGGCGGTTGTTGTAGAGCACGATGGAATAGTACCAGTCAGCAATGGGCTCCAGCACCTGCTTCTGCAGTTGCTTCTGCTCCTCAGTGCGGTTGTCGCGCACCCAGTTCTTGAGTACGTACTTCAGCTCGAACGGGTCTTCCCCGAAGAGTGTATCAGCCTGCTCGGGTGTCACCTTGAATGCCTTCTTCACCACGCCTGTGGTATCAGCATCATTGAGGGCCAGGAACTGGCGGATGGCGTAGTTCACCACCCAGTCCACCTGTATGCCGTCGTTGGTGCCGTCGCAGTACTCATAGGAGTTCCACTTGATGGGTAGCGACGGTGACTCGTAGGCCGGGCGTATCATCTGGTCGATGTACCAGTCGGTGCTCAGGTAGCTCAGGTTGCACACACGAGCATCGGTACGCACGCCCTCGGTGTCCTGGTTGTACCACAGGGGGAAGGTGTCGTTGTCGCCGTTGGTGAAGATGATGGGGTTGCCCTCGTCCTGCAGTGACATGAGGTAGTTCTGTCCAAAGTCACGGCAGGCGTATCGGCCTGAGCGGTCGTGGTCATCCCAGGTCTGCGACACCATCTGAATAGGCACTAGCAGACAAAGGAAAGAGACGGCTGAGGCCAGGGCCAGGCGCATCTGCTGCGTCTTCAGATGCTTCTGCAGCATCTTGCTGAGCCAGGTGATGATGGCGGCCACACCAATGCCGCACCAGATGGCGTAGGCATAGAAGGAACCAGCATAGGCATAGTCGCGCTCACGCGGCTGCTCGGGCGTCTGGTTCAGATAGACCACAATGGCCAGTCCCGTCATGACGAACAGGAAGAACACCACCCAGAACTGCTGGATGCCCTTGCGGCCACGTCCCAGCATCTGCCAGAACAGACCGATGAGACCCAGTATGAGCGGCATACAGTAGAACACATTGTGGCCTTTGTTCTCCTTCAGCTCATCGGGCAATAGTGACTGGTCGCCGTAGAGGGCATTGTCAATGAACGAGAAACCTGTGAGGAAATTGCCATGCATGGGGTCGAAGGTGTTCTGAGCCTGGATGTCGTTCTGACGACCGGCAAAGTTCCACAGGAAGTAGCGCCAGTACATGTAGCCACACTGGTAGCTGAGGAAGAAGCGCAGGTTCTCGCCCATCGTCGGCATGGTGATGGTGCTGCCTGAGCGGCGATCGGACTCCACCTGCTTGCCCTCGATGCCACCCAGCCAGGCCTTGTAGAAGCACACATGGCAGTTGGTGGTGCACAGGCGGTCGTCGCGGTGGGCGGGACCGGTCTGCGAGGAGTACAGGCGGGGGAACAGCATGTTCTGGGCGTAGACGTACTTGTCGTTGGCGCCCCATCCGTTAGAACGCAGCACTTCGTAGTAGGAGTCGGGCTCGTCGGGACTCTTCTTCTCGGCCTTGTGGTACTTTGGAGCGCCCTCGTCGCGGGCCAGCGTACCATCTTCATTGTACTTCAGCTCAGAGGAATAGGCCTGTCCCCACAGCAGAGGACGATAGCCGTACTGGTCGCGGCTGAGATAGCTGCCCAGTGTGAAGATATCCTCGGGAGAGTTCTGGTCCATGGGCGGGTTGGCACTGGAGCGGATGACGATGACGGCATACGTGGAGTAGCCAATCATCAGCATCAGCATGCACAGCAGCGCCGTGTTCTTTAGTCGGGCTGAAATGAGGGGAATGGGGTTCTTGCCACCACTGCGAGAGAAGACGGCATAGCCCACGAGACCCAGCACCAGGATGCCGATGATGAAGGCGCTCCATCCCCATCCGTAGAAGGGCACGCCCAGCAGGGCGAAGCCCAGCAGGAAGGCAATGTTCTGGCGCTTCCAGTTCTTTTCGGTGGCATTCTGCGTCTCATAGATGGCCCACACCATGCTGGCAATCAGCAGAATGATGTAGATGAAGACACCGGTGTTGAATGGCATGTGGAGTGTGTTCACGAAGAACAGCTCGAACCAGCCGCCCACGGTGATGATGCCCGGCACCACACCATAGAGCACGCCGGCCAGGATGACCGCGGAGACGAGCAGAGCCAGCAGCGAACCCTTGGCATTGGCATTGGGGAAGCGCTTGTAGTACCACACCAGTCCGATGGCAGGCAGACAGAGCAGGTTCAGCAGGTGAACGCCGATGCTGAGGCCCGTCATGTACATGATGAGCACCAGCCAGCGGTCGCTGTGAGGCTCGTCGGCATGCTCCTCCCATTTCAGGATGAGCCAGAATACAACGGCGGTAAAGGCCGATGAATAGGCATAGACCTCGCCTTCAACAGCTGAGAACCAGAACGTGTCACTGAACGTGTAAATGAGCGCGCCCACCAGGCCACTGGCCTCGATGGCTATCAGCTTCGTCATGTCCAGATCGTCCCAGCTTTTCGTCAGCAGTCGGCGCACTAAATGCGTGATACTCCAGAACAGGAACAGAATACAGGCTGCCGACAGCAATGCACTCATGGTGTTGACCATGCGGGCCACCTGGGAAGGATCGCTGGCGAACTGCGAAAACAGATTGGCGGTCAGCATGAAGAAAGGGGCGCCAGGCGGGTGGCCCACTTCCAGCTTGCTGCCGGTGGTAATAAACTCTGGGCAGTCCCAGAACGAGGCTGTCGGCTCAATGGTGGAGCAATAGACAAAGGCGGCTATGAGAAACGTCAGCCAGCCCAGGACATTGTCCACAAGGCGAAATTGTTTCATCCTAAAAAACTAAACTTTTTAACGTTAAAAATCGAATTCGACTGCAAAGGTAATAAAAAGTTAGGAGTTTGGCATGAGTAGTGGTGATTTTTCTTCCTTTGATTAATCTTTTTTATCTCTTGGCGATGCCAAGGGGGCAGGCAGGCTGGGAAAAAGGACATTGTCAGTGGTTCAGCCAATGAACAACCCCGCACCGTAGATGAGAACGAGGTAGCGGAAAATCTTACCCAGTGTTATAGAGATGAAGGTGATGACAGGGTTGGCGCGCATGAGGCCCAGCAGGATGGTGATGGCACTTCCCAGCAGGGGAATGAAGGCGAAGAAGCCCATCCAGGCACCGCGACCGCGCATAAAACGGCGGGCACGATCCATGCTCTCCGGACTGACGTGCAGGTATTTCTCAAACCATTCCGTTCGGCCCAGTCGCCCTATGCAGTAGTTTACTACGGAGCCCAGCACATTGCCCACGGTGCCATAAATCATCAACGACCAAGGGTCAAGGCCGGCAGCCATCAGGCCCACCATGACGGCCTCGCTACTAAAAGGGAAGAAACTGCCTGCCAGGAATGCAGCCAGCAACATGCCCCAATAGCCATAGCTGGTGAGTAGTTCAATGAAGCCGTCCATTCTGAATAAATAAATGAGGAATCTTTAGTGACCCGCTGAGCATGAAGCATCAAACATTCATGATAGTGATGGCGAGCGCCAGCGCCAGGGAAACGAAAAATAGAATATTGCTCACGCGCGAGCTGGTGAAGGTGGCCACATGGGCTATTAAGGTGCTGGCACTGATGAAGCAGATGCGCATCAGCACATTGAAATGCTGGGGCTGGAGGAAGATGAACAGCAGCGTGAAGGCAGTCATGGTGGTAAAGAAACCATAGAGCAGGCGGATGCGAATCTTATCCTCGAAGCTGTATTGCCAGAAATGGATGATGCCGGTAGCGGTGAGCAGCAGGGTGAAGGAGAGAACAAGAATGTGGCGTAGAGTGAAGATGCCGGGTTCAAAATAGAACTCGGTCAACTGGGCAAAATGGTCGCCCAGCGGCCGTAGGTCGATGGCCCAGTCGGCTGAAGGCTCGAAGGGAATGAGCAGCCACAGCAGGGTGAACCAGTAAGGAGTAGCCAAGCCAATCAGCGAGGCTAGCCAGGTACGGGCACTCAAAGCCTGAAGCTGTGTGGCCATGAGCACCCACAGCAGGGGCACAAAGAATAGCACATGAACATAGGCCAGACTGGCAAGGCCTATGGCTAGGAAGGCATAGAAGGTGCGGCCTACTGCCTGCGAGTCCTGGTAGGTCTGAAACAAGAACAGGAAGGAAACGATGAAGCACAGCTGTACCACACCGCCCGTGAAATGCGGATAAAGAAAACAGGCGGTGGAGGAGAGAATGATAAACGTGCTTGACACCATGCGACTGCGCACGCGCAGCAAGGCGTTCTGGTTTGTCAGCTCCACCATCAGATAGACCGACGCCACAAAGCAAGCCAACTGCGGCCAAAGCTGTTGCGTCAGCAGACCGCTGAATAGCCATACCACAATGCCGAACAGCGCCGCTACGGGCAGCGCCAGTCCCCCTTCTGCTATCCTGTTCTGTAGCTGTTTCACAGGTCTGCTCCGATGTCGCGGCGGAAATACTTGTCAGTGAACTGAATCTTCTGGGCCTCTGTGAAGGACTTCTGCAGGGCCTCGACTTTGTCCTTGCCATAAGAGGAAACGGCAATGACGCGGCCACCATTGGTTACCACCTGGCCGTCTTTCGTCGTTGTGCCTGCATGGAACACGATGCTGCCTTCCACCTGACTGATGCCGCTGATGGGATAGCCCTTCTTGTAGGTTTCAGGATAGCCGCCAGAGACCAGCATCACGCACACGGCTGCACGCTCGTCGAACTCGATGGCATGCTCGTGCAGATTGCCTTGGGCCACACCTTCAAACAGGTCTACGATATCACTCTTCAGGCGCAGCATCACGCTCTCAGTCTCGGGGTCGCCCATACGGCAGTTGTATTCTATGACCATGGGGTCACCCTTCACGTTGATGAGTCCAAAGAAAATGAAACCCTTATAGTCGATGTCTTCAGCCTTGAGGCCTTCCACGGTGGGGCGTATGATGCGGTCTTCCACCTTCTGCATCCATTCCTTGGTGGCGAAAGGAACTGGCGAAACACTGCCCATGCCACCTGTGTTCAGTCCCTTGTCACCCTCACCAATACGTTTGTAGTCCTTGGCCTCGGGCAGAATCTTATAGTGGTCGCCGTCGGTCAGCACGAAAACACTGCACTCAATGCCGCTGAGGAACTCCTCAATGACTACGCGGCTGCTGGCATTGCCGAACATGCCGCCCAGCATCTCCTTCAGCTCGCGCTTAGCCTCGTCAAGCGTGGGCAGGATGAGTACTCCTTTGCCAGCGCAGAGCCCATCAGCCTTCAGCACATAGGGCGGCTGCAGCGTTTCAAGGAAAGCCAGACCTTCCTCCAGATGCTCGCCGTCGAAGGTCTCATAGCGGGCTGTAGGAATATGATGGCGCTGCATGAACCCTTTGGCAAAGTCTTTTGAGCCTTCCAGAACGGCGCCGGCTTTCGAGGGACCGATGACGGGAATGGCCTTTGTGCGCTCGTCGGCTTTCAGGTTGTCATAGATACCTTTTACCAGCGGGTCCTCAGGACCTACCACCACCATGTTGATTTGCTTCTCTACGCAGAACTGCTTGATAGCCTCAAAGTCGTCGGCCTTCATGGCCACGTTCTCGCTCTTCTGCAGTGTTCCCGTTCCGGCATTGCCGGGCGCAATGTACAATTTCTCCACTCGCTCACTCTGAGCAATCTTCCATGCCAGCGCGTGCTCGCGGCCGCCACTGCCTAAAAGTAGTATCTTCATCATTATTCTGTTTTTATTGTTATCTCTTTATAGTTGTCGCAGACTCATCTGGTAGAACAGTCCCTGCTGGGCCATGAGCTCATCGAAAGTGCCCTGCTCAGCTATGCGGCCCTGATCAAGAACGATGATGCGGTCGCAGTGACGGATGGTGCTGAGGCGATGGGCCACCACAATGCGGGTGCAGGCCAGCTGGGCCAGATTGTCGGCCACCTGCTTCTGGCTGATGTTGTCGAGTGCTGAAGTGGCTTCGTCGAAGAAGAGTATGCTGGGCTGGCCAATGATGGCACGAGCTATGAGCAGACGCTGTTTCTGTCCGCCGCTGAAGCCGCCGCCACCCTCGCTGACAATGGTGTGCAGTCCCATGGGCATGCGCCGCACGTCTTCCTCCATGCATGCCATGCGCAGGGCCTCCCAGGCATCGTCCTCGCTAGACCAAGGGGCCGTAATGGTGATGTTATGGAACAGGTCGCCAGTGAACAGGCTTCCGCTCTGCAGGCAGGTGCCGATTTTGCGGCGCAGTGAAGCCTTGTCTACTTTCGATAAGTCATAATTGTCGTAGTAAATGCCTCCCTGCTGGGGCGTTTCAAAGCCTAGCAGCAGTCGTAGAAGCGTTGACTTGCCGCATCCCGACTTTCCGACGATGCCGATGTACTCGCCAGGTGTGATGGTGAGCGATAGGTTGTCGAAGATGAGCGGAGAATCCTTGTCATAACGGAAGCTGACGTCACTGATCTCAATGCTACCAAAGAGGTCTTCCACTTGCATGGCCTTCGTCTCCACTTCAGGCTCTTCTTCCAGGATGGGCTGGGTGCTTTCCAGCAGCGGGCGCACCATGGCCACGTCATCAACAATACCGTTCAGCTCGCCAATGGCGGCGGTCATCATGCCAAAGGCACTGCTGAAAGCAATGAAGTCACTGGTAGGTACATCGTTCTGCAGTGTGAAATAATAAATCCACGCCATGCCGCCTATGTTGAGCAGTTGCAGCAGGGCAGGGTAGAGATGGCTTTTGAAACCGGGGTTGTAGAGCAGCCGTGAGGCGTCAGTATAGTGGTTCATCCAGCGCGTGAAGGCCCGACGCTCGCTGCCCGTCAGTTTCAGCTTCTGTATGCCAGCCATCATGCTGTACTCCATGCCGCTCAGGGCGCTGGCTTTCTGGGTGTACTTTGTCTGCAAACTGGACTTGCGCCTGTAAAGCAGCGTCATCACCAGGGCATCGAGCACCAGAATGAGCAGGGCGGGCAGCAACAACGATGCACCATAAATCCACAGCTGGACCAGATAGACGATGGAGAGAACAGCGGTGAGCAGGGCACCAACAATGTTCTCGTTAATCAGTTTGCAAAGAGTGGTGACGTTGTTCAGTCGGGCCGACAGTTCACCACTGGGATGCTTGGCAAAGAATTTCGGCGACAGTAGGAATGTGCGGGCCATGACGGCGTTCTGCATGTGCAGTTCCATGATGTCCTGAACGCGGTCGATGTAGAAGTCGCGTGTCAGTGTAATCAGCACAGTGCCTAGTGTGGCGCCTAGTAGCAGGCCGCAGATAGGCATCAGATCGG
>CAMNJH010000089.1 GCA_946541275.1 uncultured Prevotellaceae bacterium | reverse complement strand
CCGGCGTGAAGGGCGACCACAACTGCATGTGGGACCTCAACGCCTATGGTCTGGCCCCGAACCCCAACGTGGTCACCGCCTGGGAGGAGCTGACGAACTCGACCGTGCTGGGCACATGGAACCACGTGGTTGACTACTGCTGCGCCGGCATCGTCGACTTCGCCCCGACGACCGCCTTCCCCGCCCGTATCCTCGCCGTGGGCCTCGCTGCCTACGAGTGGAACCTGGGCGGCGCTACCAACACGAAGCAGGCTGAGCTGGAACGCTTCACGGCCAACTGCATCAGCTACCTTCATTAGTTCCCCCTTTCTTCATTCATAAGTTAGTTAGTTTTTCTGAACTGCCCGTAGGAGCCATCCCATGGGCAGTTCTTTTTTGTGCATGCGAAAAATGTTGCCATGAACGTTTTTTTTTACCATTTGAAACAATTGTTTTATCCTGAAAGCGCGAAAATCCGTACTTTTGCAGCAGAAACGAAACAAATCAAAACATTATGACACTGAGAAACTTTCTGCTGATTGCACTGACGGCCGTGGGCATCAACGCCTTTGGCCAAGCCACTGTGGCACACTTCGACATGTCGCTCACGGGCGGCAGCATCGTGGAGCGCGTATCTAACAAGAGCTACACCGTCAGCTCGCAGTTGCCCGCCTGCACCGTCGCCGGCATCAGCGGCGAGGCCCTGCGCTTCGACGGCTACAGCAACTATGTGAAGGCCGCCCTGCCCACGGCGACGATGAGCACCGAGGCGCTGACGATGAGCGTCATGCTGGCCGCCGAAACCTATCCCATGATGCAGGTCGACGTGGCCGAGACCACACCCACCTATGCCACCATCTGCGGCAACCTGGACGAGGGGGCCAAGAAGGGCTTTGCCCTGCAGCTGTCGTCACAGGGCGACCTGCGCCTGCAGACCTATGTGAACTATGGCGGAGGCTACCTCGTCACCGTCGACGGCTCGGAGAAGCTGCCCCGTGGGCGGTGGTGCCTGCTCACCATGACCTTCGACAAGGCAGGTAATGCCGTGACGCTCTGGCTTGACGGCAAGGCCATCGGCTCAAAGAAGAGCAACAAGTGCGACCTGCTGGTCGACAGCCCCGACTTCTACATCGGCAAGGATGCCAAGGAGCTGAAGGCAGGGCCGTTCCTCATCAACACCTTCTGCGGAGCCATCGACGACATCAGCATCAGCAACGAGGTGGTGGACTATGCCCTCGTCGACCTCGTCGACTTTGGCACCCTGCCCCAGCCCGACTTCAGCTATCCCGCTGCCCGATACGACGCCATATCATGGCGTCCCCAGTTCCACGCCATGCCCAGCGGCTCGTGGACCAACGAGAGCCACGGCATGGTGCTGAGCGGTGGCCGTTACCACGTGTTCTTCCAGAAGAACGCCAACGGCCCCTACATGTCGCGACTGCACTGGGGTCACATCAGCAGCGCCGACCTGTGCCACTGGCGCGAGGACCCCATAGCCATCTATCCTGGCGAGCCCTTCGACATTAAGGGCTGCTGGAGCGGTTGCGTCTATGAGCAGGGCGCTGACACATATATATTATATACGGCTGTGGACAACGAGCGCGCCCGCATCGTGCAGGCCAAGGCCAAGGACGAAGACCTCATCGGCTGGGGCGAGAAGAAGGTAATCATCGACGGACGCCCGTCGGGGCTGAGCGATGACTTCCGTGACCCCTACCACTTCGAGGCCAACGGCCAGCAGTACATCATCGTGGGCACCAGCAAGAACGGCATCGGCGCCTGCACCCTGCACCGCTATGAGAACGGCACGTGGACCAACGATGGCGCCATCTTCTTCCAGGGCACCAGCACCGCCCAGCACGGCACGTTCTGGGAGATGCCCAACGTCACGCCGATGGGCCAAGGGCAGTATCTCTTCACCTGCACCCCACTGGGCACCAGTGCTGGCGTGCGCACCATCGGCTGGGTGGGCACCATCGGCGCCGACGGCAAGTTTGCTCCCACTAGCGACATGCAGTATCTGGAGATGGGCGGCATCAGCCGCGACGGCTACGGACTGCTCTCGCCCACCATCTGCCAGCACGGCGGCAAGACACTGCTCCTAGGCATCGTGCCCGACAAGCTGCCCACCGAGGAGAACTTCAAGATGGGCTGGGCACACAACTTCTCGCTGCCCCGTGAAATCAGCATCGCTGCCGACGGCGCTCTGGTGCAGAAACCCTACAGCGGACTGACGGCTATGCGCACCGCCACGACGGCCTGCCTGCAAAGTGCAGCGCTCAGCGGTGAGCAGTCTTTGGCTCCCGTTGTCGGGCGGCAGATAGAGCTGCTGGGCGAGTTCACCGTGGGCAACGCGCCCTGCGGCTTCCATTTTCTGAAGTCGGGCGACCGCCAGGCCACGCTCAGCTACGACCCCGCCACGGGTATTCTCACCCTCGACTATACCACGCTGGCACGTGTAGCTACCGATGGTGGCCGATGGTCGGCAGCACTGCCCAAAAAGGTGAGCACTGGCGAGACGCTCAGGCTGCACCTCTTCCTGGACGGAAGCATCGTCGACGTCTTCGTGAACGATGCCTGGGCCTTCTCCGTGCGCCTCTTCCCCACCAACGCCGATACTGCTCAGGCCGAGGCCAGTGTGTTCGCCGATGTCCCCACTGATGTCAACGTCAGCGGCTGGGTGCTCACCCCCCTGCAGGCCACCGACGGCATCAGCCCTGTGCCCAGTGATAAACGCATGAGCGGCCGTCCCTGCGATGTGCTGGGCCGCCAACTGAGTGGAACGCCCCGCAAGGGTCTTTACATCGTAAACGGACGGAAGTATGTTGGTCGTTGATTCGCTCGTTGCCATCGGCATGGCTACCCTTTCTCTGGGCACCATCAACGAGGCGGAGGGTGTGCAGGAGCGCACATTCTGGCTGCGCAATGCCGGGCTCCAGGCGGTGGCCGTCACCCAGGGCTACACCTCGTGCGGCTGCACCACTATACACTATACCAAGGGAAGGACGGTGGCGCCCGGCGATAGCACCGCCGTCACCCTGCGCTTCAACCCGCAGGGCAAGGGCGGGGAGTTCCTGGAGACGGGCACCATCGAGTATGGCACACGCGGCAAGCGCGTCACACTGTCGCTCACCGGCACATGCATCACCAGCGAGGAGACGCTGCTGCGCCAGTTCCCCATCCGCATCAGCGATGGCCTGCGCCTCTCGGCCAACCGTTTCGACCTGGGCATCATGCACGTGGGCGAGCGCAAGGAGCGCACAGTGGTGGTGCTGCATCGCCAGCAGGGCAACCGCCAGGAGCGCATCACCGTGACCTTCACACCCGACGCGAAAACCCCCAAAGGGCTGCAGCACATCAGTCGCAAGGTGACAACGAAAGAAGGCGGAAAAGAAAAGGAATTCACCATCACGCTCGACGTAATAGTGAAATGAGAAACGTATTTGCTTATTCAGCAGCCACATCGTTCAATAGTCGAAGCAAAAACGATGACCTTGAAAAATACTTTTCAAAAACCCTTCACAGCGACAGTAATCATCTATAATCCAACACGTTGAAGTGAAGAGTAGGTCTGAGTGAAGGAGTGAAGGAGTGGAGGAGTGTAGACAATAGAAATAGCCATTCAGGACGCCTGTTCATTTCTCATTCCTCATTTCTCATTCCTCATTTCTCATTTCTCTCTTTTATACTCCTAACTCTACAATAGTTTTTGCTATTTTCTAAAAAATCGTTGCCTTTTCCTCATGGGGCATTGACTTTTTTTCATGGGGGACCGCCATTTTTTCATGGGGCGGCTTCCTTTTTCCATAGGGCGGCGTCATTTTTTTGGTGATGAGCCAAGATTTTCCGATAAGAATCCAATCCTTCTCCATTTCCTTACTTTGGCAATAGAGGAATCATCACAGTCTATCACAAAGAAATCAACCCTTCACAGAATCTCTCTGTAACATAAGCAGTTACGCTGATTGTGAAAGGTTGCACTGCACTGCAAAAAAAATAACAAAGCCTTTCTCTTATCTCTTAAAGTCGGAACTGTGAAATTGGGTATCCACTATGAAGTTATTGCTACAGACCTTCCTTTATTTCAAACTTGCAATTCGGCCTTCACTCGTGGGGCCAGCTTGGTGAAACGAGTGCCACAATGTTAATTATTACTATAAAACCATCGATATTGGCCAATAATAAAAGAAGAATGATTATCTTTGCTGCGATAACTGTTGAAAACCACACATCAAAGCTAAATGGCATATGAAAACAACTATCCTGATTGCAGCAGCCTTGTTGATGGCTTCTTGTTCGACCGAGAAAAACTATAAGATTGGTGTGTCGCAGTGCGGCGGAGGGCAGTGGCGCGAAAAGGTGAACCAGGAGATGCTGGCCGCCCAGCACCTTTACGACGAGGATGCCGAGGTAACCATCGCCTGTGCCAACGACGACACCGACCACCAGATACGCCAGATTGACTCGCTGGCCAACAGCGGCATCGACCTGCTTGTGGTGGCACCTAACGAGTCGGCTCCCGTGGCCGACGCCATTGCACGTACGCGCCAGAAAGGCATCCCCGTGGTCTACTTCGACCGCAAAGCCGCCACCGACGACTACACGGCCTTCATTGGTGGCAACAACGTGTGGGCAGGACAGACCGTGGCCGACTATGCCCTGCTGCTGGCCAGCCAAGTGGAGGGCCACCGCCCCGTGGTGATGGAGGTGACCGGTGCCATGGGTACGTCGCCAGCCCGTGAACGCCACGAGGGCTTCGCCTTGGTGATGGAGAAGAGCACGGTGGTGGACTATCGCTGCATCTTCAGCGACTGGACATCAGAAAGGGCCTACGACATTGTTCGGCAGAAGATAGCTGCCGACAGTCTGCCTGACATTCTCTTCTGCCACAACGACGGCATGACCACGGGTGCCTGGCGAGCCTTGGAAGAGGCGGGGCTGGAGCAGCGCGTAAAACTGCTGGGCATCGACGGCATGCCCGACGAGGGCATCAGCTATGTGCGACAGGGAACGCTCAGCGGCACCTACGTCTATCCCACCCATGGCGAGGACATTGTGCGGCTGGCCTTGGACATACTGACGCATCAGCCCTATGAGCGCGACAACTCCATGCGTGGCTTTATGGTGACACCAGAGATTGTGGAGCTGGTAAACCTGAACAGTCGGGAGCTGATGAAGCAGAACCACGACCTCATCACCATCCATGACAAGCTGGAGCAATCGTTGGTGCACTACGACACACAGCACAAACTGTTCGTGGGCAGCCTGGTGGCCATCGGCTTGCTCATCATCGCCGTGGTGCTGGCCATCCGCGCCTGGCTGCAGACGCGCAAGACCATCCGCCAGCGACAGACGATGAACGAGGAGCAGACGCTGTTCTTTACCGACCCCGGCGCACGCAAGATTCACGACATCTTCGACAAGCCCGAGGACGACCTGCCGCCGCCGCGCTCACAGGACGTCATATTTGCCGAGCTGCTCAACGAGGCCATACGCAAGCACATAGGCAACCCCAACCTGAAGATGGAGGATCTGGGCGAAGAGCTGGGACTGGGCCGTGTGCAGCTGTACAGGAAGGTGAAAGCCATCACCGGCCAGACCCCCGTGGAGCTGCTACGACAGATGCGACTGCAGCGGGCCTATGCCCTCCTGGGCAGCACTACAAAGACCGTGGCGGAGATTGCCTTTGAGGTGGGATTCAACACGCCGGGCTATTTCTCCAAGTGTTTTAAAGAGCAATACGGCAAACTGCCCATGGAATTGAGAGAGACAAAAGACTAAACGAAACAAACATTATAGCCAACATTTGTTTCATGCATCATTTTTAATATTCACAGAACGATATTTGACATGCTCCGGCGCTTTTGGTTGCTACTTTTGTGGCAGATTTCTAAAACAATAGTATTAACTAAAAATGCAAGAGCAAATGGAAAGACTAAAGAGATTTCTGCTGAGCGTGTCGCTCATCCTTGCCAGTACGTTCATGTACGCGCAAACGGAGATAAGCGGCACGGTGCTCGACGAATTCGGCGAAGGTGTCATTGGCGCCTCTGTGATGGAGAAAGGAACCAGCAACGGCGCAGTGACCGACTTCGAAGGAAACTTCAAAATCAAGGTCAAGGTGGGAGCCGTGCTAGCGGTTTCGTACATTGGCTACCTGACACAAGAGGTGCCCGCCGCCATGGGTATGAAGGTGGAACTGGTGCCCGACAATCAGGTGCTGCAAGAAGTGGTGGTGACGGGTTATACCACCCAGCGCAAGGCCGACCTGACTGGAGCCATCTCGACGGTAAGCGTCGATGAGATGGCCAAGCAGAACGAGAACAACCCGATGAAAGCCCTGCAGGGCCGCGTGCCGGGCATGAACATCCAGGCCGATGGTAACCCGAGCGGTGCTGCCACTGTGCGCATACGCGGTGTGGGAACGCTCAACGACAACGACCCGCTCTACATCATCGACGGTGTGCCCACGAAAGCTGGCATGCACGAGCTGAACGGCAACGACATTGAGAGCATACAGGTGCTGAAGGATGCCGCCTCGGCCAGCATCTACGGAAGCCGTGCTGCCAATGGTGTGATTATCATCACCACGAAGAAGGGCAAGGACGGCAAGGTGAAGGTGAACTTTGACGGAAGCGTGGCCACCTCTTTTTATACGAACAAGATTGAGACAATGAATGCCAGCGAATGGGGACGCGCCTACTGGCAGGCTTGCGTGAACGACGGTTTGAACCCCTCGAACAACAACCTGGGCTACAACTACGACTGGGGCTACGATGCCAATGGCTACCCCGTGCTGAACAAGATGACGATGAACATGTACCTGGACGACAACGCCTCAGTGCGTGCCGGCGACACCGACTGGTTCAAGGAAATCACCCGCACGGGCGTGGTACAGCAGTATAACCTCTCAGTGAGCAACGGCTCGGAGAAGGGCAACTCGTTCTTCAGCGTGGGCTACTACGGCAACCAGGGCACCATCAAGGAGAGCTATTTCAGCCGACTGTCGGCCCGTGCCAATGCCGACTACAAGCTGTTCGACGGCAAGGTGGTGCTGGGCGAGAACTTCACCATGAACCGCACCATGGGCGTTGACGCTCCCGGCGGCGTGCTGGAACACGCACTGGAGTTCAACCCCAACTTCCCCATCTATGCTGAGAATGGCAAATACGCCCAGGCACTTGGCGCCTATTCCGAGCGCGAGAACCCGCTGAGCATGATTGACAATGCCAAGGACAATGAATACACCCAGTGGCGCTCCTTCGGCGACATTCACCTGAGTATCACTCCCTTCAAGAACTTCATGGTTCGCACCACCCTCGGCATGGACTATACGCAGAAGGAGCAGCGCTTCTTCACCTATCCCATCGCCAATGGTAAGGTGATGCGCACCGACAGCGCCGTGGAGGGCAAGCAGGAGCACTGGATGCGCTGGATGTGGAACGCCATCGCCACCTACAACCTCGAGATAGGCAAACACCGTGGCGATGCCATGATTGGCACCGAGGTGAACCGTCAGGATTATAAGATGAACAGTGCCAAGCGCTACGAGCTGGCCATCCTCAACACCGACTACATGTGGCCCAGCGCAGGTGCTGGCCGCCAGTTGGCCGAGGGCTTCGGCGAGGGCTTCTCGCTCGTGTCGTTCTTCGGCAAGGTGAACTACACCTACGACGACAAGTATCTGGCTTCGTTCACCATCCGTCGCGACGGCTCCAGCCGCTTCGGCTCCAACAAGCAGTATGGTACCTTCCCCTCCGTTAGTGCCGGTTGGCGCATCAGCGAGGAGAAGTTCATGGAGGGCACCAAGGGCTGGCTCGACAACCTGAAGCTGCGCTACTCCTGGGGACAGACTGGTAACCAGGAGATTTCGAACACAGCACGCTATACGCTCTATAAGTCGGTGGTATCCACAGGCCTCTGGGGCAGCGGTCAGGCTGGCTCCTCCTACGACATCACAGGAAAGAACGGCGGCTACGACCTCGACAACGGCTATGTGCGCAATCAGCGTGGTAACAACGACATCAAGTGGGAGACCACCACACAGCACAACATAGGTCTCGACTTTGCACTCATTGGCAACGAGGTCTACGGCTCGTTCGACTGGTTCAACAAGAACACTACCGACATTCTGCTCTTCATGGAGGGCATAGCCGCCATGGGTGAGGGTGCTGGCCAATGGATCAACGCCGGCGAGGTGAAGAACAACGGTTGGGAACTCACCGTGGGCTACCGCCACCGTCTGGCCAACGACTTCTCGTGGGACATCAGCGGAAACATCAGCAAATATGTGAACGAGATTACGAAGCTGCCCGAGACGGTGGCCGCCAACGGCAAGTACGGCGGCAACGGCGTGAAGAGCGTGGTGGGACACCCCATGTTCTCGCAGGTGGGCTACATCTACGACGGCATATTCAAGAGCCAGGCCGAGATTGACAACCACGCCAAGCAGGAAGGCGCCGGACTGGGCCGCATCCGCTATAAGGACCTGAACGGCGACGGAATGGTGACCGAGGACGACCAGGACTGGATTTACGACCCGACACCCGACTTCACGTGGGGTCTGAACATCTACTTGCAGTACAAGGACTTTGACCTGACCATGTTCTGGCAGGGCGTGCAGGGCGTTGACGTTGACTGCCGTGGCTATAAGTCGCAGACCGACTTCTGGGCCAATTCGGCCATCAACGTGCCTTATCTGAACAAGGGCGTGCGCGTGCTCGACGCCTGGAGCCCCGCCAACCCCGGCAGCGACATCCCCGCACTGACCACCTCGGACACCAACCGCGAGGGGCGTGTGTCATCCTATTTCATTGAGAACGGTTCGTATGCGAAGCTGCGCACCATACAGCTGGGCTACAACCTGCCCAAGACAGTGACCGACAAGCTGCACCTGGACCGCGTGCGCCTCTATGCCTCGGCCCAGAACCTGCTGACCATCAAGAGCAGCAAGTTCACCGGCGCCGACCCAGAGAATCCTGGTTTCAACTATCCCATTCCCCTCAACCTGACCTTCGGACTCAACGTTTCATTCTAAATACAGCAAAAATATGAAAACAATATATAAACTCATTGCCTGCTCCATTTGCTGCTGTATGACAGCAGCCATCACCTCCTGCTCCGACTTCCTCGACGAGCAGGTGCCGCAGGCCACGCTGACTCAGGACGAGGTGAAGAACCCTGAGTATATCGACAACGTGCTGATTTCGGCCTACGCCGGACTGGTGAGCATAGAGGACATGAACTCCTCGTTCTCGCTTTGGAACTACGACACACGCTCCGACGATGCCTACGTGGGCGGCTCGGACTTCTCCGACGGCGAGCCTTTCCACATCCTGGAGAAGAGCATCGGCGTGATGACCAAAGACTGGCCCTACAACGACATCTGGAACCGTTTCTATAAATACCTGTCGCGCATCAACCTGTCGCTCGACATTCTGGCCGAGGCCGACCAGGAGAACAGCACCATCCAGCAGCGCACCGCCGAGATGAAGTTCCTGCGGGCCTACGGTCACTTCCAGCTGAAGCGTCTGTTCAAGAAGATTCCCTTCGTGAACAAGCCCAACATGCAGGAGGCCGACTACAACAACCTGTCGAACACGGAGTACACCAACGACGAGGGCTGGCAGCAGATCATCAACGACCTGGAGGCTGCCTACGCCGTGCTGCCCGCCGTGCAGGCTGAGAAGGGACGCCCCACAAAGGCTGCCTGTGCTGCCCTGTTGGCCAAGGTTTACCTCTATAAAGCCTATCGTCAGGACGACGTCAACAGCAACCAGGTGACCTCCATCGACGAGGACGACCTGAAGAAGGTGGTGCAGTACACCGACCAGGCCATCTACACCCAAGGCGGCTACGCGCTGGAGAGCGACCTGCACAATAACTTCCGCCCTGAGGAGCAGTACGAGAACGGCAAGGAGAGCCTCTGGGCCATCCAGTACTCTCACAACGACGGCACCACCTGGGGCAACCTGAACTTTTCCTACCGACTCATCGTGCCCTGCATCCCCAAGGTTCACGACTCGGGCTGTGACTTCTACAAGCCATCCATCAACCTGGTCAATGCCTATCGCACCACCAGCGACGGTCTGCCCGTCTTCGACGCCCAGGCCGACGACTACACCGTAGGCTCGGCACAGACCGTCGACCCACGTCTCTTCGTCACCGTGGGCGTACCAGGCACTCCCTATATGTTCAACACCAGCTTCATGATTAGCCAGACCAACACGTGGAGCCGTTCAGGCGGCAAGTATGGCTACTTCGTATCGCTGAAGCAGAACGTCGACCCCGCACTGACCGACAGCTATCTCTATGTGTGCGACAACCAGTGGGCCAGCTCCATGAACCGCGTGGTGCTGCGCTATGCCGACGTGCTGCTGATGCGTGCCGAGGCGCTGGCACAGCTGGGGCAGACTGCCGATGCCATTGCACTGGTGAACCAGGTGCGCCAGCGTGCCATCAGCATGGCTGGCAACAGCATCGTGTCGAACTATCCTAATAAATATGGTGTGCACTATGCCGTGGGCAAGTACAGCGGCTCTTACTCCAAGGACGAGGCCATGAAGATTGTGAAGATGGAGCGCCGTCTGGAACTGGCCATGGAGTGCGAGCGCTTCTTCGACCTAGTGCGCTGGGGCGACGCCGCCACCGTGCTCAACCGATTCTACAGCACCGAGAGCGAGAAGATGAACTTCCTCGACGGCTCACAGTTCACCGCCAACAAGAACGAGTATCTGCCCGTGCCCTTCGAGCAGATTGCTGCCTCTAACGGACACTACACGCAGAACTGCGGACAGTGGTAATTTTTACAATAAACAATAAACGTGAAACATTAAAACAAAATGGACATCTATATGAAAAAGAATATAATCCACACAATAACGGTTATTGGTTATTGTTTATTGGTTATTGCATTCGCTTCTTGTAGCGACGACCACACGGGCAGCATCGACGTGAGTGGTTCGTGCCTGGTTGAGAAGTTCGTCCTCGACGGAAAGTACGAGGGGACCATCAACACCGAGAAGCGACTGGTGAAGGTGAAGGTGCCCGTAGACTTCAACCAGAAGAACTCGATGGAGATTACCAGCCTCAGCGTGTCACCTGGCGCACAGGCCAACCTGAAGGTGGGCGACCGCGTGAACTTCGACGGCGACCGCACCCTGCACATCACCAACGGCGACCTGGTGATGGACTATCAGATTAGCGTGCGCAACGACGAGGCCCTGCTGAAGCTCTTCATACTCGAGGGCGTGAAGGGAGCCATCAACCAGGATGACAAGACCGTCACCGTCTCAGTGATGGCCAACAGCGGCATCGACCTGGAGAATGCCACCTTCGAGGTGGAGTGCAGCGAGGATGCCACCTGCAGCCCTGCCAGCGGCACGAAGGCCAACTTCCGCGAGCCGATGCTGCTGACGCTCACCGACAACACCGCCACCAACACCTATACGGTCAACGTGACGCTCATCGAGAACCCCGTGGCCATCTTCGTGGGTGACGCCGAGAATGTGGAGCTGCTCAACGACGAGGAGAAGGCAGCTGCCAAGTGGCTGACGGGCAACGTCGAGGGTGCCGCCTATGCCTCGTGGGACATGGTGGCCAGTGGCAGCATCTCGCTCGACGAGTGCAAGCTCATCTTCTTCCACCGCCACAGCCCGG
>CAMNJH010000088.1 GCA_946541275.1 uncultured Prevotellaceae bacterium | reverse complement strand
GTAAGCTGAACCTCAGCATCCGCAAGATTGATGTCACCGCTCCTTATAAGAACATCCCCGAGATTCTGGAGATTGACGTCACCAACCTGGGACTCGGCAAGGCCATCAAGGTGGGCGAGCTGAATTTCGAAGGTCTCACCCTGGCTACACCTGCTCAGGTGGTAGTCTGCTCGGTGAAGGAGACCCGTGCTTCCAAGGCTGCTGCAGCTGCTGCTGAGTAAGCATCTGGCATGATGCCTTAAACGACTAGGAGTTAGGAGCAGCCATACGGCTAATCCTAACTCCTATTTACTAACCCCTCGATTATTATATTCCCAACCAACATGGACAAATATTTAATTGTAGGGCTGGGGAACCCGGGCGACGAGTACGCACAGACCCGTCACAACACAGGTTTCATGGTGCTCGATGCCTTTGCCCAGACTGCAGGCGCCACGTTCAGCGACCGCCGCTATGGCTATGTAGCCGAAACCTCCCTACGTGGCCGCAAGGTGATTCTCCTCAAGCCCACTACGTTTATGAACCTTAGTGGAAATGCCGTTCGCTACTGGCTGAACAAGGAGAACATCGACCAGCAACGGTTGCTGGTCATCTGCGACGATGTGGCCTTACCCCTGGGTGCTTTCCGCTTGAAGGCCAATGGCTCAAATGGCGGCCACAATGGTCTTGGCCACATACAGCAGCTCATCGGCCAGCAATACGCGCGACTGCGTATGGGCATAGGAGCCGACTATCCCTACGGCTCACAGATTGACTGGGTGCTGGGTCGCTATTCCGAAGAAGAGAAGCGACTGCTGCAGCCAAGCATCGACCAGGCCGTCAAAATCATAGAGAGCTTTGTGCTGGCAGGCGTCGACATCACCATGAATCAGTTCAACAAACTAGGAAAGAAAGTATGCCCAACGAAGCCCGAATAGACAAGTGGCTCTGGTCTGCCCGCATCTTCAAGACGCGTACCCTTGCCGCCGATGCCTGTAAGAATGGCCGGGTGGCTGTCAATGGCGTGAACGTCAAGCCATCACGCACAGTCAAGGCCGACGATATCATCAGCGTGCGAAAACCGCCCGTCACGTTCAGCTTTCGCTTGCTGAAGCCCATAGAACAGCGTGTAGGTGCCAAGTTGCTCCCCGAGGTCTATGAGAATGTCACGCCCCAGGACCAGTACGACCTGTTGGAGATGAACCGCATCAGCGGATTCGTCGACCGTGCCCGCGGCACTGGCCGTCCCACCAAGAAAGACCGCCGGCAGATGGACGCTTTCGTGGGCCCGTCGCTCGAAGGGTTTGGAGATTTCGATTTTGAGAACTGGGAGGACGATGACGACGCCGACGCCTAGCCGTGGCTCGCCTATGGTCATACCATCAAATATTCATTCTTAACAACACACAGAGAAAAAGGACATGAAAAAGCTAAGCCTATTATTCGCAGCGTCAGCCACACTGCTCATTATGACTTCCTGCCTCGGCGACAACGACCCCCACAATGCAGGTTTCGTTTTTCGTAAGCCCACCCGCGTAGTCAACACGTTCTATGCCAACAACCTGGTGGACACCATCTCCTTCATGAGCTATGGCAACTGGGCCCTGACGCGTACTGACAACAGCACCTGGTGCGACATTGCCACCACTAGCGGTCACGGCAGCACCCTCTACACATTTCCCGTTACCTTCCAACAGAACTTGACGGGTCAGGGGCGCGCAGCACAGTTCAAGTTCATCGACACCGACTACCCCGACGAAGCCAGCGCCGCCCTGCTCTACTGGCAGTATGCCACCCGTGGCGACGGAACACTGGGCAGTGCCCCTGACGTGAAAGCCATTAGCGGCACTGACGGATCACGCTTCACCTTTGAATACGACGCCCAGCACCGGCCAAAGTCACTGCGCATCACCAAGGACGATGTCCTGATAAGAAGTCTCACGCTGCAGTTCAACGACTACGACAGCCTGCTCACGGTCCAGGACATGTCAAAAACACTCACGGGCCACTATTCCTATGACTATCAGCCCCAACGCCTGGTCGGTACCGGCGACACCATCTGCTATTCATCACAGTATTACAACAACGGCATACCTGTCTCGGCCAACTACGCCTTCAATCTTGAGCACCGCACCATCAACGGCAACAACACCTACCATGCTTTCCTTCTAGGGGGGCAGAGCCTCATGGCCGACAGCCTGCACTGTGCAGACAGTCTGCGCATAGCCACTACCTCGGCCGTGGGCACCCAGGTGGCCAAATACAAGTTGGAGTACCACCCGATGGACAACCGCCACCAGTCCGTCGACGTCAACCAGCTCATCTTGGGCACCCAGCAGTGCGACCCATATCAACTGCTCTCCCTCTTCCGCTATGCTCGCCACACCAGCATCATTAGCGCCATCAAGGACCAGAACAGAAGCTGGCTGACCGCCGTCCAGCTGAATGCCGACCAGAGCGTACACCAGCTCACCGTCACAACGGCCAACAGTGCAGAGCAGCCGATTGTCTACACCTTTGAATATTAGAAAGGAGAAAACACCATGCCAAGAGAAAACGAACACCTGCAACTGCTGGGCAAAGACACCCAGTATGCCAAGGACTACGACCCGTCACTACTCGAGACCTTTCAGAACCAGCATCCCGACAACGACTACTGGGTGCAGTTCAACTGTCCCGAGTTCACTACCCTCTGCCCCATCACCGGCCAGCCTGACTTTGCTGAAATCAAAATCCTCTATCTGCCCGGCGAACGCATGGTAGAGTCGAAGAGCCTGAAGCTCTACCTCTTCTCCTTCCGCAATCACGGTGACTTCCACGAGGACTGTGTAAACGTCATCATGAAAGACCTTATTCGTCTGATGAATCCCAAGTACATTGAGGTCGTCGGTCTGTTCCTACCTCGGGGGGGCATCAGCATCTACCCCTATGCCAACTATGGACGACCCGGAACCAAGTACGAGCAGATGGCACAGCAACGGCTCATGAACCATGAAATCATCAATATACAATAGGAAATGAGGGTGATTGAGAAGTTAGGAGTGAGGAGTTAGAAATGAACAATGGGTACCAGCTAACTCCTCACTCCTAACTCTTAACTCCTAACTCTTAGCCCCTAACTCCTCACTCGTTATCTGCCTCTGCCTGACCGCTTCGTAGAGAAGGATGGCGGCTGAGACAGACACGTTGAGCGAGTCGAGACGCCCCAGCATGGGGATGCGTATGTGTGCATCGGCAGCCTGCCGCCACTGGTCGGTAAGTCCCGTGCTCTCCGTACCCATGACGAGGGCTGTGGGCCGCCGCATGTCAGTGGCATAATAGGGGTGGGAGTCCTGCAGCTGGGCGGTGAGGATGCTGATGTGATGCTGTTTCAGGAACGCTATGCACTCGGCGCTACTAGTTGCTATGGTAGGAACGGTGAATAAGGCACCGAGTGACGAGCGAATCAGGTTGGGATTGTAAAGGTCAGTGAGCGGGTCGCAGACAATGACGGCATCAGCCCCGGCAGCATCGGCCGAGCGGAGCACAGCTCCGAGGTTGCCCGGTTTCTCCACACTTTCCAACACGACGATGAGGGGAGAAGATGAAGCTGACAGGAACGGCTCCAGACTTTCGAGCGACTGTGGGCACGCCTTCATGACAGCGATGATGCCCTCGGTGGAGCCACGATAGGCCACATGAGCATAGAGCGACGGCGGCAACGTGAAGACGGGTGCGCCTTCAGGTTGGGGCCCCTGATACAGCTCAGGGCAGACGAAGAAACTGCTGGGCAGACAACCTGCAGCAAGGCAGTGGGACAACTCGCGGCGACCCTCAACCACGAACAAGCCCTCCTGGCGCCGCTGCTGAGACTTCTGCTGAAGGGACAGCAGGTGCTTTATTCGGGGATTCTGTGTGCTTGTTATTTCCATTATTCTCTGATACAAATGATGTTTGAGAAATAGCCTACAAGCGCCTGCTCATCTTCTCTTTCTCATTAAAAAAACATGCCATGTTACTGTTTATTTGTTACTAAGTTGCAAAGGTAGTGAAAAAGAATGAGAAATATTCGTTATTTCCTTGGAAAATGATTACTTTTGCAAGAAAATAGCCGAAATGAACCGAAGAATAGATTTTTTCCTGTCGGGAGAAGACCGGCAGGCAGTCGTGAACATGGAGGAGCAACTGCGACCGCTACCCGTAGTCAGGGCTGTGTTTCGTGAGCAGCTTGGGCACCTTCCCTCCAGTGAAACGATGCGAGCCATTGCCGCGCTGGCCCAGGCCGACTATACGGCTCTGCAGACCAAGCCAACGAGCTTGCTGCTGGGCGAGGGAGCCCTGGATCGAATGGCTCAGGTGGCCGACGACACGGACGCCGCGATGGTCTATGCCGACAGGCTGGAGAAGAAGAGAAACGACAAAGGCCAATGGCAGGTGAGCAAGCATCCCACCATTGACTACCAGCTGGGCTCTATCCGCGATGACTTCGACCTAGGCTCGCTCATCCTGGTACGTACAGAGCTGCTGAAGCATTGGGCCATGGAGCAGGCTGAAACCCATTATCAATACGGAGGGCTGTACGACCTGCGGCTATTCCTGAGCCGTCATGGCCAGCTGCTGCACCTGAACGAGCTACTGTACACCGAAGAGGAGCTGGACAACCGCAAGTCGGGCGACAAGCAGTTTGACTATGTGAACCCTGCCAACAGGGCTGTACAGATAGAGATGGAACAGATAGCCACCAGCCATCTGAAAGCCATCGGGGCCACAATCAATACCTCGGCCTACGCCGAGATAGATTTCGACGAGCAGTCCTTCCCCGTGGAGGCCTCGGTGGTCATCCCCGTGTTCAACCGTGCCCGCACCATCAGGGATGCCGTGCTGAGTGCTCTTGGACAGAAGACCTCCTTCCCGTTCAATGTGATGGTGGTGGACAACCATTCCACCGACGGCACTGCTGATATACTTCAGGCACTGAGCCAGAAGCATGAGGCACTGACAGTGCTGACCCCCGACCGCACTGACCTGGGCATAGGCGGATGCTGGAATCTGGCCGTGAACGACGCCCGCTGCGGACGCTTCGTCGTTCAGCTGGACAGCGATGACCTTTACTCTTCCGAGAAGACACTTCAAACCGTCGTCGACGCCTTCCATGAACAGCACGCTGCCATGATAGTGGGCAGCTATCGCATCTGTGATTTCCAGCTGCAGACGCTGCCTCCAGGACTGATAGACCACAAGGAATGGACCGACGAGAACGGCCCTAACAATGCGCTCCGCATCAACGGGCTGGGTGCCCCAAGGGCGTTCTTCACCCCATTGCTGCGCCAACGGCAGCTGCCCAACACCAGCTACGGCGAAGACTATGCCATGGGTCTGGCCTTCAGTCGGCGCTACCGCATAGGGCGCATATACGACGAGCTGTACCTCTGCCGCCGCTGGGACGGCAACAGCGATGCGGCGCTGAGCGTGGAGCGGGTGAACAGCAATAATCTGTACAAGGACCGGCTGCGCACCATGGAGATTCTGGCTCGCCAACGGATGAACCGCTACGAGCAAGGCGAGACCCATGAGACCAGCACGGCAGCTGAGCGTTTCCTGGACCGCCAACTGCGCCAATGGCCGGAGACCTTGCAGCGCTACAGGGAGCTGACCCACGTGCAGACCAAGGACCTACACGCGGGCCAGTTGACCATGCAGGCACAGTGGAACCCCGCCCGCATCCGCTCTACAGGAGCCACCATCACCAAGGAAGCTTTGGCTGAACGTCCTTGCTTCCTGTGTGGCAAGAACCGCCCCAAAGAGCAACTGAGTGTGCCACAGGAGAAGAATGAGTACGAGCTGTTGGTGAACCCCTACCCCATCCTGCCCATTCATTTCACACTGCCCATGCGCCGCCATCAGCCACAGCGCATCAAACCTATGTATGGCACCATGCTTTCACTGCTGACCAAGGACCCCAGCATAACCGTGTTCTACAATGGTCCCCACTGCGGCGCCTCGGCCCCTGACCATGCCCATCTGCAGGCAGGCTCAACAGGGCTGTTGCCTTTGCAAAAGAACTGGCCACAGCTGTCGCGCAGTCTTTCCGTAGTGCTTCAGCCAGCCCCCGATGCCACACTGGCAGTTATCACCGACTATCCCTGCCCCGCACTGCTCATTCGCACAAAGGGGAAAAAGGCCAGTGAACGACTCTTCAGCAACCTATACGATGCCTTGCCCCAGCCCGCCGATGAGCCAGAACCCATGATGAACGTGCTGGCATGGAAGGAAGGCGACAACTACGTCACCGTGATATTTCCCCGACGGAAGCATCGCCCCGACTGCTACTATCAGCAAGAAGGCCAGCTGTTGGTGAGCCCGGGGGCACTGGATATGGCCGGACTGATTATCACGCCACGGGAAGCTGACTTCAAGGCTATAGATGCGGAGCAGGCTCTCAGCATTCTGCAAGAGTGCGCCGTGAGCAACGACGAGTTACAGACCATTATTGAGAACTGCAAGAACCAGGTTCCAGTCACCTCGTCAGCCACCACTCTTCGCTCTGCCATAGGCTGTGCCCCCGATGCTGAGCCAATGGTAAGCGTGGGCATTGTCAGTGCACAGCGCATTGACTTCATCCTGAACGGCAACTATCAGGCCAAGGGCGAAAGCCTGGAAGGCCCCCAGAGTGTTGAGGTGACCGAGGGAGGACTGCTATGGCGTGGTCAGCAATACCGTGAGCTGCGATTCACCCCACTAACTACTGATGGAGCACAGGGGAACCAGTCGTTCACCCTGAACGATGTGACCATAGGCACGGGCTTCCACTGGGAGCGCCACCAGCGCCAGACCTTCATGGGCACGTTGCGTCTGCTGGTAGAAGCCGACCAGGTGCTGGCCATCAATGAGCTGCCCGTGGAGCAATATCTGGAGAGCGTGGTGGCCAGCGAGATGAGTGCCACCTCATCATTAGAGTTGCTAAAAGCCCATGCTGTCATATCACGCTCCTGGCTGCTCTATCAGAAGAAACGCCGTAGTGAGACTGGCAGTCACCGCGACAACAACTTCTTCTCGTTCGTCAAGAAGGAGGACGAGCTGCTGCGCTGGTATGACCGTGAAGACCACACACTGTTCGACGTTTGCGCTGATGACCATTGCCAGCGCTATCAGGGAATATCCTCACTCCCGACTCCTCACTCCTCACTCCCCGAAGAGGCCATACGTGTCACCCGTGGCGAGGTGCTCACCTTCGACGGGGACATCTGTGATGCCCGCTTCTCCAAGTGCTGCGGTGGAAAGACCGAGGAGTATCAATACTGCTGGGAGGACACTCCGAAGCCATACCTGCAGAGCGTGGAATGCCCATTCTGCCATACTTCCGACAAGCACATACTGAGCCAGGTACTGAAGGATTACGATCAGGAGACCCCCGATTTCTACGACTGGCAGGTGGAATACACCCAGCAAGAGCTGACCGAGCTGGTGAGCCGCAGGCTGAAGCTGGACCTGGGCACCATCACGGACCTGGAACCCCTGGACCGTGGAGCCAGCGGACGCATCTGGCGGTTGAAGTTGGTGGGCACCAAGCGCTCGTTCATCATCGGCAAAGAACTGGAAATACGTCGTGCCCTGAGCGAGAGCCATCTGTACAGCTCCAACTTCCAGGTGGAGAAGACGACCGACGGCCGCTTCATCCTGCACGGACGCGGATGGGGCCATGGCGTGGGGCTCTGCCAGATAGGAGCTGCCGTGATGGGTGAACAAGGCTACAGCTATCGTGACATCCTGCACCACTACTATCCCGGAGCAACCATCAGCAAAATTTATTGACTCATCTTTCGCAAGCTCCACACTTGAACATATTGATACATCTCATAACAAACTGAACAGTGAATCACACGACAAGAAATCCCTGGACATGGGTGCCTACGCTCTATGTTGCTGAAGGACTGCCCTACGTGGCCGTCATGACCATATCCGTCATCATGTACAAACGACTAGGCATCTCCAACACTGACATTGCCCTCTACACCGGATGGCTCTATCTGCCCTGGGTCATCAAACCCTTCTGGAGCCCCTTCGTTGACCTCATCAAGACCAAACGCTGGTGGACGGTCAGCATGCAGTTCTGCATTGCCATCGCCTTCGCTGCCATCGCCTTGTCACTGCCTACGTCAGCCTTCTTCCAACTGACGCTGGCGGCCTTCTGGCTGGTAGCGTTCACCTCGGCAACCCACGACATTGCCGCCGACGGCTACTACATGCATGCACTTGACGACCATGAGCAGTCACTCTATGTAGGCATACGCAGTACCTTTTACCGCATTGCCACTGTAGCCGGGCAGGGGTTACTGGTCATCTTAGCCGGACTGATAGAAATGAGCAGTGGGCTGGAGCCGGCACAACTGCAAGTGCAAGCTACACCGACCACCATCACACTGACTGACGTCTCTGCCAGCCAATCAGCCCAGCACTTCATCTTTACCCCAGTAGCTTCAGCCGACAGTATGCTATCCCTGTTGGACTACGCCAAGCAGCAGAATGCTGCCAATGGTTTTGCACAGCAGGAATTGACCGTTGCCGAGCAAGCCAGCTCCAGCGAAGGAGCCTTCACCCAATGGGTGCGCTCTACCTTTGGCGAGGCGCCACGTACAACCACCACACTGACGCCCAGGAAGCATCTGGTGGGCGTCAGCCTGGCCCAGCAGCCTGACACCGATGAACCCATCGTGCTCAACATGGCCTTCAAGAGTGGCGATCAGAGCATCAGTCTAGATGCCAAGACTACTCGTTTCGAGTTCACCAAGGACAACTGGAACCAGCAGGCGCTGATGGTCATTACCATCGACCCCAAGCTGAAGGATACTACTACGGCCAGCATTGAAGGACTGTCGGGCAATATCCCCTTTGCCTGGCTAGTAGTCTTCGTAGCTCTCTCCGTCTTCTTCTTCCTTGTTTCCCTTTACCACCAGTTCATACTGCCCAAGCCTGCTACCGACAAGCCAAGCAAGGAAATGACAGCCAGCTCCATCATGAGCGAATTTCTGGGCACCTTCCGCACGTTCTTCACCAAGAAGAACGCCCTTGTAGCCATTCTTTTCATGCTGCTTTACAGGCTGCCTGAAGCTCAGTTGGTGAAGCTCATCAACCCCTTCATGCTTGACCCCATTGACAAGGGAGGACTGGGCCTGACCACAGGGCAGGTGGGCTTCGTCTATGGGACTGTGGGCATCATCGGCCTCACCATTGGTGGTATCCTGGGCGGCATAGCAGCAGCCCATGGAGGACTGAAGCGCTGGCTGTGGCCCATGGTGCTGGCCATCACCCTGCCCGACCTGGTCTACGTCTACCTGAGCTATGCACAGCCGCAGAGCCTCTTCATGGTCAACAGCTGCATCTTCATCGAACAGTTCGGCTATGGCTTCGGCTTCACTGCCTACATGCTTTATCTGATTTATTACTCTGACGGACCCCACAAAACAGCACACTATGCCATGTGTACCGGTTTCATGGCACTGGGCATGATGTTGCCAGGCATGATGGCTGGCTGGCTTCAGGAGTGTATAGGCTACCGCCATTTCTTCGTCTGGACCATGATTTGCTGTGCTGCCACCTTTGCCGTGTGTGCCTTCCTGCGCATTGATCCCAGCTTCGGTAGGAAAAATCCCAAAAAGGAATAGGGATTTTCCTTTGGAAACAAGCAAAAAAATGCCTACCTTTGCAACATCATAATAATATCCATTTAACACACCCATTGATTATGAGAAAGTTTCACTCCTACATGATGATGCTGGCCCTGATGCTGGCAGCCATGAGCACCCTCACCAGCTGTGAGGATGAAGATGACTACATTGCCCAGAAGCTGCGTGAAGGCGACTGGCAAGGTTACATTGGCGCCTACTATAGCGATCGCTGGGGCATCAGTGGCAACACCTACGCCACCGTGATGCGCTTCGAGTCGAAGGGAAGCTACTACACCAGTGGTCGTGGCTATGAGCTGAACTACAATGTGAACTATCCCCATCGCGACTACGCCTGCTCGTCGTTCAAGTGGTTCATTGTCGACGGTGAGATCACGCTGCTCTACGACGATGACGTATGGACTCCCATCTACATCATCGACTACTCGCTGGGTAGCAGCTGGTTCCGTGGAAAGATCTACACCCCCACTAACAATCGCATCGAGTTTAGATTTGAGAACATTGCCTACAGCGACTGGGATTACTACCGCAACGGCCACTACGGCAACTATGGCGATTTCAGCGACCCACGCTACTTCCGCTCTCGCTCCAACGCCGCTGAAGAGGTTCCATTCCTCGACCGCACTGACATCGCCCGCGAGAAGAGCGGTGAAGCCGATGCCGTCAGCATAGCCAGCGGCGAGTTTGCCAAGGCAATGATGAAAAAGTGAGGAGTAAAGATTTCCCTATCAAGAATAGGTTTTCCCCTAACATCGTTTAGGAGAAAACCTTTTTTCATATCCACAAAAAGCCCTATCTTTGCACCATCAGAACACTTAAAACGTTACGATTATGAAAAAGATGTATACCTACCTCCTGATGGTGCTGATGCTCAGCATGGCAACCATAAGCTTCACAAGCTGCGAGACCGACGACCAGTATGAAGCCAACCTCCTTATTGCAGGCGACTGGCAGGGCTATCTAGGCACATACTACTATGACCGCTGGGGACTGTCGGGCAACACTTACGAGACGGTCATCCACTTCTGCGGAAACGGCAGCTGGGCCACCAGCGGGCGTGGATATGAGGTGGACTACGACACTCGCTCACCCTTCTACGACTATGCCTACTGCGAGTTCTCCTGGTCTATTGTTAACGGAGTCATCACGCTCATCTATGATGACAGCATGTGGAATCCCGTCTACATTACCAACTACACGCTCCATAGCGACTATTTCTCGGGCTACATGAACGATGGAACCCGCCGCGACATCCGCTTCAAGCTGGCGAACGTGAACTTCAGCTACTGGGGCACTTATAGCAGCTACAACAACGGCTACTATGACGACGAGTACTATTACGACGACTATTACTACTCACGCACCCGCTCAGCCGGCAGCGACAGCACCCTCGTCGCCCACCCCGACAGCGTGCCAGTGGTGAGCAACGGAAAGAGTACCCTGAGTGGCGCCTTCGCAAATATGCTTAGGTAATGTGACGATGAGGAATACGCACGGGGGGCTGCTCAGATGCCCAGCCCCCCCTGGAAGGACACGTCGACGGCTTTGCTCTGAAGTATGCGTGAGTGGGCGGGCACATCGTGAGTGAGCCAGATGTTGCCCCCTATGACGGAATGGTGGCCAATGGTGATGCGGCCAAGGACAGAAGCGTTTGAATAGATGGTGACATGGTCCTCAATGATGGGATGGCGCGGCTCATTGACCATGTTGCCATCGGCATCATAGCGGAAGCTCTTGGCGCCCAGGGTGACACCTTGATAGAGCGTGACGTGTGAGCCAATGATGGCCGTTTCGCCGATGACTACACCTGTTCCGTGGTCGATGGCGAAGTGGTCGCCTATGGTGGCACCGGGATGAATGTCAATGCCCGTCTTGGAATGGGCCTGCTCGGTGATGATGCGCGGAATGACGGGCACGTGCAGCTGGTGGAGCACATGGGCAAGCCGATAGTGGGTCATGGCTATCATCACGGGATAGCAATAGATGACTTCGCCGT
>CAMNJH010000087.1 GCA_946541275.1 uncultured Prevotellaceae bacterium | reverse complement strand
AGAGCATGGGAGCCATGTGGCCGGGATCCAGGAAGAAGCGGTCGCGTCCCTCCCATTCAGGGTTCTCAGGATCATACACCAGGAACTCGCTGTATAGCGTGTTAATGAAATCAGCGCCACCCATGGCTCCGCCGGGGTGACCACTCTTTGCTTTTTCAACCATTGCAGCAGCCAGAATACGGATATTGTCGGCTGCGCGATTCATCACTTTGTTGTCGTTCATAATACTGTTAGAATTAAAAAATAGCTATTTGGGTGCAAATATACGAAAAAAATATTAAGAAAGAAAGCTTTTCCTTCGTTTTTTATATGGAAAAAGATTTTAGAGGTGAGAGGTAAGAGGTGAAATAAAAAAATGCTGCTGAGCTCACGCCCAACAGCATTGTTCTTGCAGTTCGTAAGTAATGAATTACTTAGCCTCCTTGGCGGCAGCCTGCAGCTCAGCGAGCTTGTCGGCCAGGGCCTGAGCCAGCTTAGCCTCAGTGGTACCCTTGATAGAGTCAACCTTAGCGTTGTAAGCTTCAACGGCTGCATCGTAAGCCTGCTGAACCTCCTCGGCAATCTCCTGACCCTCTTCAGCGACGGGAGCCTCGGGAATCTCAACAGCGTCAAGCTCCTTCTGAATCTCAGCGGAAATAGCGTCCTTAACAGCAGCTGAATCCTGAGCGGTCAGAGCGACAGGCTTGTTTTCACCACATGCTACAAACATTGCAGCAGCAACGAACATAAATGCAATCTTTTTCATTTCTTTTGCTTTTTAAATAAATCTGTAAAACAATCATTAGTTAATTAAAACGGTGCAAAGGTAGACATTTTTTCAATACGGCGTATCTTTTTTTTCGATTTTTTTTAGCCCTTTTTTGTAACTTTTTTGCAACTGCCTGTAAATCAATTGTTTCTGCATTGTTAAAAAATGCAACAAAAGTAAGGACTTGATATTTGTTCAGGATTTTGTGCTTTTTTTCGGCAATTTTATATAATTTTGTACTCTAAATACAGATACCATCAAACGGATATGATCAATACTTCGGCTTTTCAGGGAAAAACGGCGGCCTACTTCACGTTGGGTTGCAAGCTGAATTTCTCAGAGACGTCAACTTTCGGCAAAATGCTGCAGGAGCTGGGTGTGCGCACGGCGGAGAAAGGTGAGCAGGCTGACATCTGCCTGATTAACACCTGCTCTGTGACAGAAGTGGCCGACCACAAGTGCCGTCAGGCCATTCACCGCATGGTGCGTCAACATCCGGGTGCCTATGTGGTGGTGACAGGCTGCTATGCCCAGCTGGAGGCCGAGGCTGTGAGCCAGATAGAGGGTGTGGACTTGGTGTTGGGCTCGCATGAGAAGGCCCAGCTGATTCAGTTCCTCTCAGATGGCTTTACTCAGCGCGATTCCAAGACGACTTTCAGGGCGCAGAAGACGAAGGACATCACCAGTTTTGCTCCCAGCTGCTCACGCGGCAACCGCACCCGCTTCTTCCTGAAGGTACAGGATGGCTGTGACTATTTCTGTACCTACTGCACCATTCCCTATGCCCGTGGCTTCAGCCGTAATCCCACCATTGCATCGCTGGTGGAGCAGGCCCGCCAGGCAGTGGCTGACGGGGGAAAGGAAATAGTGCTGACGGGGGTGAACATAGGTGATTTCGGGAAGACCACTGGCGAGCATTTCCTTGACCTGGTGAAAGCCCTGGACGGTGTGGAGGGAGTGAGCCGCTATCGCATCAGCAGCTTGGAACCCGATTTGCTGACCGACGAGCTGATTGACTACTGCGCCCATGAGAGCCGGGCCTTCATGCCCCATTTCCACATACCGCTGCAAAGCGGCAGCGACGAGGTGCTGCGACTGATGCACCGCCACTATGACAGCCAGCTGTTTGCCGACAAGATTTTGCGCATCAAGCAGCTCATGCCGCAGGCTTTCATTGGGGTCGACGTGATGGTGGGCTGTCGCGGTGAGACGCCCGAATGCTTTGAAGACACCTACCAACTGCTGCAGCGGTTGCCCGTGACGCAGCTACACGTCTTCCCCTATAGTGAGCGTCCGGGAACGGCTGCGCTGAAGATTCCCTATATAGTGCCCGAGGCTGAGAAGAAGCACCGCAGTAAGCGGCTGCTGGAATTGTCCGATCAGAAGACCGAGGCTTTCTATGCTTCCTATATAGGTCGGGAGGCCGAGGTGCTGTTTGAGAAGTCAACGCGTGGCCGGGCCATGCACGGTTTCACTCGTAACTATATCCGGGTGGAGCTGCCCGCTGCGCTGGCCCAACCAGAGCTGGACAACCAGCTGGTGGGCGTCAGGCTGGGAAACTTCAACCATGACAAGACTGCTCTGCAGGCTGCTCTGCAGCCCCACGACTCTTAACCCTCTACAAAGCAACCTTTGAACCACATGGAAAAGATAGCCATTGTCATTCTCAACTGGAACGGAGCCGCCATGCTGCGCCAGTATCTGCCCAGCGTGCTGCAGTATTCGCGCGACGAGGCCACCATCTACGTGGCCGACAATGCGTCGGCCGATGACAGCCTGACGCTACTGCGGCAACATTTCCCAGAAGTGAAGCTGATTCTGCTGGACAGGAACTGGGGCTTCGCCGAAGGCTACAACAAGGCCCTGGCGCAGATAGATGCCGAGTACTATTTGCTGTTGAACAGCGATATAGAGGTGACTCCCCACTGGCTGACTCCCTTGGTGCAGTTTATGGACCGCCATCAGGATGTGGCTGCCTGTCAGCCCAAGCTGCTGTCCATTTATCAGCGCGACCAGTTTGAATACGCGGGGGCCAGTGGCGGATACCTGGACCGCTATGGCTATCCATTCTGCCGGGGGCGCATCTTTGAAACGGTGGAATATGATAGGGGGCAGTATAACAATGAGGCGGAAGTGCTCTGGGCCACAGGGGCTGCTCTCTTCGTGCGCGCGCGTATATATAAAGAGGTAGGTGGGCTGGATGCCCGCTTCTTCGCTCATAATGAAGAGATAGACCTTTGCTGGCGCATGCGTCTGCTGGGCTATAGGATTTTCTGTCTGCCCGATAGCTGCGTCTACCATGTGGGTGGCGGCACACTGCCCAAGAGCAACCCCATGAAGACCTTCTTGAATTTCCGCAACAACCTGACCATGCTGTACAAATGTCTGCCAGACGACGAGCTGAAGCCCGTCATGCGCTGGCGCTGGTGGCTGGATTATCTGGCGGCATGGGAAATGCTGCTGCTGAAGCGTAACCTAGGCGACTTCAAGGCTGTGTTCAAGGCCCGCCGTGCCTTCAAACGCTGGCGAAAGGACTTTGAGTCCGACAGACGTCACATTCAGCAGAGCCGCCGGGCAGAAAAGATACCAGAGCAACGGCCCTTCTCGTTGCTCTGGCAGTACTATGCCAAGGGGAAGAAGCACTTCGACGATTTGCCTTAGCGCCTTGTTCCCGTCAGAATGACACTTTCACAGGCTGTTCCACCTCTTTGCGCCATGCCTTCAGGTAGTCGAACCACTCCTGGGCGGAATGGAAACCGAAATCCTCGTTGGCCGAACAGTAGTTCACCTTGTAGCTCATGCGGGGGCCATTAGTCTTCAGTACGAAGGCATAGTTGTCCTTGTTGACAGGCTCCTCGCTCACGATGTTCTGTCGTGACAGCAGAATGGCCAGCCCCACGGTTTCGGGCTTCCATTTAATAGTGTCGGTGGAGGGGTAGTCCGTTCCCCAGCAGGCACGCAGTCCCTTCTTGTCGCTGAATTCGGTAGAGCCTTTCACGTTGATGATGCCCGATGAGAAACTATAGCTGCTGACGTCGCGATTGAAGATAACATCCACGTCAGTGTCGCGATGCCCGGCGTACTGCGTGTAGCGTAGCGTCATGTTCACTGGAGCCTTTGCCTTGTCGGCCACCCATCCCTGGTCAATGACTTCTACGATGGTGCGCAGCGGACCGTAGCTGACCACGCGCTGGGTGCGTGTCTTCACAGGCTCAATCATGGTGGGTTGCCGCTGCTGGCTGTCCCAGCCACGGAAGGCACCCAGTCCAAAGGTCTGTCCCACCCAGAGTACATCGTCGCCGTAGCCCTGTGCCTTTTGTTCGTCGGAGGTGTAGAACTGAGTAGCTTGCAGCTCTAGTCCTTTGTGGAATTTGCCATAAAGGTCCAGAGTCTGGCGCTGGTCAAAATAGATGCGGATGCCGTTCAGCTCGCTTTCAAAGTCTACGCCGTGGTGGTGCTGCAGATTATAGCTATAAGCGCAGTCGCCCCGTGCGGTGATGCTCTGTATGTAGTTGTTGTGTTTGTTTTTCTCTTTCACCTTGTCGTTGCGCATCAGCATCTCGGCATAGACTCTGGCGGGGTAGGGCCGCGGCTCGCCTTCGGCATAGAGGGCCACAGTGTAGGCTTTCTTTTCTCTTGGACCAAGATCGGCCAGGAAGCACAGTTCATCGTTCTTCTCGTCCAGGTCGATGTCGTCCAGCTGACAGGCCACCTCCTGTCCGTTGCAGGTGACAAGTGCCGAGCGTACTTCACCATAGTTTTCAAGGCTGATCACCACGGGCTGGTCGTTCCGTGCCATCTTCATGGGGTTCTCCACATTGACCGTAATGGTTTGCTGGGCGTCAGCTGTCATGGCCATGCCAAGCGCCAATAGGAAAAGGACTTGTTTCATCTTCATCAGGTTTTTGCACAAAATTAAGGAAAATACGGGAAAAAACATCAGGAATTTTAAAATTTTAGGTTAAAATTTGGTTAATTCAAGAATTTTTAGTAAATTTGCAGCGATATTTAACAAACGTAAATCATTTTGGTGCGACATATTTATATTGTTTTACTCTTGTCATTGCTGGTCTTTGTGGGCTGTCAGTGGCAGACTTCAACGACGGAAGAGCAGAAAAATGAAAGCGGAATGACTATTGAGCGTTATGACCGCATGGAAAGTCTCTATCTGACGATGGCTGATATTGCGGCCCTGCATCAGATGAAGACCGACTACCCGCTGCAGACGCGTACGCTGATAGAAGACGTGTTGCAGCTGGGACCTGTCAATGCTCCCGACATCAATATCCGATTGCTCAATTTCTTTCAGGATTCCACCCTGCAGGTATTGATAAAGGACGTGGGATTGCAGTTTGAGCAGATGGACGACGTGAACGCACAACTGAACCAGGCCTTCGGGCGATTGAAGAAAATGATGCCCGACATGCAGATTCCCAAGGTGTATGCCCAGATAGGGTCCCTGGACCAGAGCATCGTTGTCACGGACGGGCATCTGGGCATCTCACTCGACAAATACCTGGGTGCCGACTATCCGTTCTATGTACATTATGGCTATTCTGAAAAACAGCGTGCCATGATGACGCGTGATTACATCGTGCCCGACTGTCTGGGCTTCTATCTGTTGAGCCTGAATCCGCTGCCGGAGAAAGCTGACACTGCAGGGCTGCAGCGGCGGTGGCACATGGCGAAGATTCAGACTGTTGTGAACCAGGCCATGGGACGCAAAATATTCTCCAATGAGCATATAGACCAGCTGGAAAAATACTGGCGGAAGCATCGTGGCATCTCTACAGCCGACTTCCTGTTGCTTGATTCTATTTCATTGAAATAAATTTGGTGCTTTGGGTAGTTTTTTATACCTTTGCAGGAAAATAAGTAAACAGAGCAAGATATGAAAAGTCTATCCCTTTTGTGTGCCGCGCTTCTCGTGGCCGCTACCCAGCTGGTGGCTGGGCAGAAACTCTCGCTGAAGGATATTACTTCCGGACAGTTTCGTGGTGAGTCCATAGCGGCAGTCACTCCGCTGGCTGACGGCGAGAGCTACGCTCAAATTTCGGCCGATGGTAAGCAAATCGTGAAATACTCGTTCAGAACGGGCAAACAGGTGCAGGTCCTCTTTGACGCTGCCACGGCCAGAGGTGCCAATATCAGTAGGGTGGAGGGCTATATTGTCAGTCCTGATGGGAAACGAATCCTTATCCAGACGCAGACAAACCCCATCTATCGCCATTCCTTCACGGCCACCTATTTTATCTATACCATCGCCAATAATAAACTGGAACCCCTGAGCGATGGGGGACCGCAGCAGACACCCGTGTGGAGTCCCGACGGACTGCAGGTGGCATTCGTGCGCGACAATAACATCTTCCTGGTCAAGTTGCTCTATAATAACTCCGAAAGCCAGGTAACCAAGGACGGAAAACGCAACGAGGTGATTAATGGCTTGCCTGACTGGGTGAACGAGGAAGAATTCTCTTTCAATTCGGCCATGGTGTTCAGCGCTGACTCTAAGCAGATTGTATGGGTGCGCTACGATGAGAGCGCCGTCAAGGAGTATTCCATGCAGATGTTCCGGGCATCCCATCCCAGTATGGATGAGAATAGGGATTATCCGGGTTTCTACACCTATAAGTATCCCAAGGCCGGACAGCAGAATGCCAGCGTGAAGTTGTTGAGCTATGACATCAAGAGCCATCAGACACGCACCATGCAGCTGCCGCTGGATGCTGACGGCTACATTCCCCGCATCATGCCAACGAGCGATGCTACCAAGGTCTGTGTCTTTACTCTGAACCGCCATCAGGACTGCCTTCGCATTTTCATGGCCAATCCGCTCACCACTGTCTGCCAGCAGGTCATTGAGGATAAAGTGGACAAGTATATCAATGAAAATGTCTTTGCTCATGTAAAGATTACTTCGGGGCATATCGTACTCACCAGCGAGCGGGATGGGTATAACCACATCTACGTCTACAACCTGAACGGACAGCAGCAGCGTAAGGTGGGCGACATGCCCCGGACTGCAGGGCAGGGAGCTGAGCACACGGTGGTCACTGATGTCTATGGCTATGATGAGGCCACTGGTGACCTTTACTTCGCTGCCCTCAACAATGGCCCTACAGACCAGCAGATATTTGTTTCTCATCGCAATGGGAAGACCGATAACCTGACATCACAGAACGGATGGAACTCGGCCATCTTCTCCAAAGACTTCAAAAATTTCATTTGCTTCTGGAGCGATTTGAACACCCCCACACAAATCACGTTGCGCAACACCACGGGGAAGTTGATTGCCACGCTGGTTGACAACGAGAAGCTGGCAGGACTATATGCTGGCTACGACATGGGAAAGAAAGAGCTTTTCACTTTCACAACGAGCGAGGGTGTGAAGCTGTATGGCTGGATGATCAAGCCGGCCGATTTCAATCCTTTGAAGAAGTACCCCGTTGTGATGTATCAGTATGGCGGCCCTGGAAACCAGCAGGTGAAGAATGCATGGGGTCTTGGTATGAGCGGACAGGGAGCCATCCTGGAGCAGTATCTGACGCAGCAGGGATATATTGCCGTATGCGTGGACAACAGAGGTACAGGAGGACGGGGTGCTGAGTTCGAGAAGTGTACCTATCTGCACTTGGGCGAGCTGGAAGCCAAAGACCAAGTGGAAGCAGCCATTTGGCTGGGACAGCAAAGCTACATTGACAAGGAGCATATTGCCATCTGGGGCTGGAGCTATGGCGGCTGGAACACGCTGATGTCCATGAGCGAAGGCCGGCCTGTGTTCTGCTGTGGCATCGCCATTGCACCGCCCACCTGCTGGCGTTTCTATGATACCATTTATACTGAGCGCTTCATGCGCACACCTCAGGAGAATGCCAGCGGTTACGACAATGTGTGTCCATTGGCCCGCGTGGATAAACTGCACGGCGCCCTGTTACTCTGCCATGGCCTGGCTGACGACAATGTGCACTATCAGAACACAGCTGAACTGGTTGATGCTCTCGTTCAGGCTGATAAGGATTTCTCACAGCTTGTCTACACCAATCGCAACCATAGCATCTACGGCGGTAATACGCGCAATCACCTGTTCCGCCAATGCGTGAATTTTTTCAATGCCCATCTATAAACAACACTAACTATGAAACGAATCTTTGTTTATCTTTTAATCCTCGCAATGACGGCAACGGCCGCAGAGGCCAAGGCCCGCAAGAAGCGCCCTGAACCGAAGGTGCCCTCCACTGTCGAAATCATTACGAAAGTCAATGACTACTGGCAGCAGCATCACTCCCCCAAGGTGCGTTCTTTCTGGGATGACGCTGCCTATCACACAGGCAACATGGAAGCCTATCGCCTGTTGGGACAGGCACGTTGGCTAGCCTATAGCGACGAGTGGGCTCGTCACAATATGTGGATGGGGGCCCGTGAAAAGGACCCATCCAAGTGGAAGTATAAGAATTATGGTGAGGGACAGGACTTCGTTCTCTTCGGTGATTGGCAGATTTGTTTCCAGACCTATCTTGACATGTACGAGATGAACCCCGATCCTTACAAAATAGCTCGGGCCATTGAGGTGATGGACTATGAAGTCCGCCAGCCCCAGGCCGATTTCTGGTGGTGGGCCGATGCGCTCTACATGGTCATGCCCGTCATGGCCAAACTCTACAAGACTACGGGTGATGTGAAGTATCTTGACAAGCTTTACGATAACTATCGTTGGTCGGATGAACTGATGTACGATCAGGAAGAGCATCTTTATTATCGTGATGCCAAATATATCTATCCGAAAGCCAAGACGCGCAGTGGCGGCAAGGACTTCTGGGCGCGTGGTGATGGTTGGGTGCTGGCCGGACTGGCCAAGGTGCTGGCTGACATGCCTAAAGACTACAAGAATCGCCCCTTCTTTGAGCAGCGGTTCAAGGAACTGGCAGGGGCTGTGGCCAAGTGTCAGCAGCCCGAGGGCTATTGGACACGCTCCATGCTTGATAAAGACCATGCTGAAGGCCCCGAGACCAGTGGCACTGCTTTCTTCACTTATGGACTGCTGTGGGGTGTCAACCATGGGGTGCTTTCGCGTTCCGACTTTGAACCTACCATAGAGCGTGCATGGAAATATCTGACAGAGAAAGCACTGCAAGAGAGCGGTGCCGTGGGTTATGTCCAGCCAATTGGTGAGCGTGCCATTCCCGGCCAGCAGCTGTCGGAAAAGAACGAGGCAAACTTCGGTGTTGGCGCTTTCCTGTTGGCTGCCTGTGAGCACCTGCGCTATGAAGATGGCTCAACCTGGCTCTCTCACGATGCAGCCAGCAAGCTGACCGTGACTGTCTCAAACGAAAGCAATGAGTTCCGCCAGCAAGTGGTTGAGCTTGATGCTGCCGAGGTCTATGCCCGTCTGGGCATCCATGGCGGTAGGCAGTTCGTGGTCTTTGATCCTGCAGGACTGGAGTTGCCCTATCAGCTGAGCTACGATGGAAAAATTCTGGTTGATGCCGGAGTGAGCCCTCATGGCACGCTGACACTCACCTTGTGCAAGGGAACACCGAAGGTCTATAAGACGGTATGCTATGGCCGCATCTATCCGGAACGTAAGGACGACTATGCCTGGGAGAACGACCGTGGCGCCTATCGTGTCTATGGACCTGCCTTGCAGAAGAGCGGAGAAAGGAGCTACGGCCTGGATGTGTGGTCAAAGAACACACCCGAGCTGGTTGTTGAGCAGCGCTACTGGATTGAGGATGTCGTGATGATGCCCGCCGTGGACAGGCTGAGGAGAGAGAATCGCCAGCGTGGTGATTCGCTTTATCGGTTGAATTCCTATCACCACGATCACGGGCGGGGCATGGATCTTTATAAGGTTGGAGCCACGCTGGGGTGTGGAACGCCTGCCTTGATGCAGGATGACGAGCTGGTCTATCCCTATTGCTTCGCCAGCTATGAAGTGCTTGACAACGGCCCGTTGCGCACCACTGTCCAGCTGAACTATGAGAAGAAGGCTTTCCAGGGCGACAGCATCACGGAGCACAGAATCATCTCTCTGGACAAGGGGAGCAACTTCAACAGGATGACGGTCTGGTATACAGACATGACTAAACCCGCTCGTCTGGCATCAGGAGTGGTCATCCACTCGGAGAACAAGGAGGATGTAGTACTGGGCCGTGATTATGTGGCCTATGCAGATCCCACCGACAATCCACGGGTGAACAATTGCCAGTTGTTCGTTGCCACCCTATATCCCGAAGGCAGCGTAGGTACTAAGAAGCACCTCTTGCCCCGTGCTGCCAATGGAAACGAAGGCCATGCCCTGGGCATACTCGACAGCTATCAGGGCGAGCACTTCACCTACTACTTCGGCTCAGCGTGGTCGAAGTACGATGTGCGCACCATGAGCGAGTGGCAGCAGCGCATTCAGTGGACCATGAATCAGCTGCGCCGTCCTTTGAAAGTCTCCTTTGGACAGATGGACTCCAGCGCGCAGCGAGTGCAATGAGGAGCACGTGAAGTACAGACATAACGTCCGTGTAGCAGCAGCCAGTGATGGGCCAGGGGGATGTCCTCCTCTGGAATATACTTCACTAGCTGCTGCTCCACTTTTAGCGGTGTGTTGGCCGTTCGCGCTACAAGCCCCAGCCGGTGGCTGACACGGAATACATGAGTGTCGACGGCCATCGTTGAGCGCCCGAATGCCACTGACTGCACCACGTTGGCCGTCTTGCGGCCCACGCCAGGCAACGCCAGCAGCTCGTCCATGGTGCTGGGCACCTCGCCTCCATGCTTCTCCACCAACAGACGAGAGAGGTCGACAAGATGACGGGCTTTTGAATTGGGATAGCTGACGCTGCCCATATACACCAGCAGCTCTTCGGGTTCAGCTTCTGACATGGACTGCGCATCAGGGTAATGCTGGAAAAGCCCGGGAGTCACTTCGTTAACCCGCTTGTCGGTGCACTGGGCGCTGAGCACCACGGCCACAAGCAGCTGGAAAACACTTCCAAACTCCAGTTCCGTGTTCACATTGGGCATCTCCTTACGGAAATAGTCAAGTACCAGTTTGTATCGCTCTTCTCTTCTCATTGGCTGATAGTTATTTACGATAAAGAGTATTTCAGGCGTAAGCTGTTGAGCACGACACTGATGCTGCTGAAAGCCATCAGCGCCGAAGCCCACATGGGAGTGATGTGCCAGGAGCTGCCAAACAGGTAAGGCAGTCCGGCGGCCAGGGGAATGCACACCACATTATATATGAAAGCCCAGAAAAGATTCTGGCGTATCATGCTGACGGTGCGCCGTGACAAGCTGATGGCAACAGGAATGCGGCTCAGGTCGTTGCCAATGAGTGTCACTTGGGCCACATCCATAGCCACGTCGGTGCCTCCACCCATGGCAATGCTGACATCAGCCGAGGCCAAAGCCTGAGAGTCGTTGATGCCGTCACCAACCATGCCTACGTGGAGTCCTTGTGCCTGCAGTTCCTTGACCAGCTGCTCCTTGTCCTGTGGCAGCACCTCGCTGCGGTAATGAGCGATGCCCGCTTCATGAGCCCAATGGCTGACGCGCTGCTCCTTGTCACCGCTCATCATGTAGATGTCAATTCCCTGCTGCTGAAGCTCAGCCATGACCTCGCGTACATGCGGCCGGAGCGCCTCCACACCAGGTGTTGTGATGGTGCCCGTCTTGTCTACCACCATGGCGTTCATCTTGTGCAGCTCTTCCAGTGCCGTGGCGTCCTTTATCAGTATTCCTTTCTCGGCCGCCTTGCCTATGCCCACCATCAGCGCTGTTGGCGTGGCCAGTCCCATGGCACACGGGCATGCAATCACAAGCACTGACACAGCGCAGAGTATGGCTTGCGGCAGCATCGCATTTCCGCCGATGACTATCCAAAGCAGGAACGTGAGCAGCGACAGGGCCACCACTGCAGGCACGAAGATGAGGGCAATGCGGTCGACGATGCGCTGAACGGGTGCCTTTGAACCCTGGGCCTCCTGCACCATGCGTATCAT
>CAMNJH010000086.1 GCA_946541275.1 uncultured Prevotellaceae bacterium | reverse complement strand
CGAAGACAGGCCTTGACGCCCAGCTGGCCAAGGTGTTGCTGAAGCCCTTTGGCACGCGCAGTGAGATGGTGCTGCTAGGCTTCCTGCTCATCACGGGTTTGTTCTCGATGTTCGTCAGCAACACGGCCACTGCAGCCATGATGCTCACCTTCCTGACACCGGTGTTTCGCCAGCTGCCCCCCGAGGGCAAAGGGCGCATTGCACTGGCCATGTCCATTCCCGTGGCGGCCAATCTGGGAGGCATGGGAACGCCCATTGGCACCCCGCCCAACACCATCGCACTGAAATACCTGAACGACCCTGAGGGCCTGAACATGGGCTTGGGCTTTGGTCAGTGGATGTTGTTCATGTTCCCCTTGGTCATCATTCTGCTGCTCATCAGCTGGCGCCTGCTGCTGATGATGTTTCCCTTCACACAGAAGCGAATTGAACTGAATATTGAAGGAGAAATGAAGAAGGGTTTCCACTCGAAAGTGGTCATCGTGACCTTCTTCGTCACTGTGGCCCTCTGGCTGCTGGACCGCGTCACCGGTATCAACTCCTATACCGTGGCCATGATTCCGTTCATGGTGTTCGCCCTGACAGGTGTTATCAACAAGCGTGACCTGGAGCAGATCAACTGGAGCGTCATTTGGATGGTGGCAGGTGGTTTCGCCCTGGGCTATGGTCTGAACTCCTCAGGCCTGGCTGCCAACGCCGTTGAGAGCATCCCCTTTGGCGAGTTCTCACCACTTCTCATCCTGTTGCTCGGTGGAGCCATCTGCTACGCACTGTCCAACTTCATTTCGAACTCTGCAACAGCCGCCCTGCTTCTGCCCATCCTGGCTATAGTATGCGGTGCCATGGGCGACAAGCTGGCCCCCATCGGCGGCACGTCGACCGTGCTGATTGGCGTGGCCATTGCAGCTTCTAGCGCCATGATTCTGCCCATCTCAACCCCACCCAATGCGCTGGCCTTTGCTACCGGCTTTGTCAAACAGAAGGACATGGGCCGGCTAGGTGTCATCATAGGCGTCGTATCCATGGTCCTGGGCTTCGGTCTAGTGTACCTGATGGGCACGCTCCACATCTTATAACCCGGGGACAGACACACTTAACAAGTATCCAAAAAGGGCTGACAGCGTTTCCTGTCAGCCCTTTTTAGGTCAATTGGCTTCATGCCTTTACTCCATCGGAATATCGGGATGCTGCACGGCAAGGGGTAAATCCTTCTGTGACAGGTAGAACATATAGAGTATGACGGGCTTCGTGCCCCGGTTCTCACCATGATGGACTGTGCCCACCATCTCAACGACGGCCTCACCTTCATGGACCACCTTCTCCTGGCCGTCCTGCCCTATGATGGTCAGCTCGCCCTGCACCAGCACGCCGTAGTTCATGACCACATGATGATGCCAGCCCAGTTTCTGACCTGGAGGAAACACATATTTTACAGCTACCAACTCGGGGCGCCCCTCCGAATAGTCGGGAAGCTCTACTCCATCCCAACTCTGGCTGGTACGTATCAGTTCAATGGCTTCCACTTTGCCTGCCACCTCGTTGTCATTGCTGACACTGACTTTTTTGCATGCCGACAGCACACTCAGGGCGCTGATACCAATAACTGCAGAAAACACCCACACAATCAATCTTTTCATAAGGCTCTAATTTTAAATGAATGATTTGTTTTGCATGCAAAGATAACTAAAATAATGCACACTGCCAAAAAAACAGCGTGGTTTTTGCTTTCAAACGAATTGTGTGACATGACAAGCACCGGAAAGAAAAGCGGTTCGTTTTCGAGCAGATAGTTGCCAAATTAGAATTAAACCAGAAAAACATTGTTAACATTGTTAAATTTAAGAAAAACAATTAACTAAAAAGATGGTAGTTTTGAGAGCATGATGTATCTTTGCAACAGATTTAAGAACTATAGGCAATAATGAAGAAATCAACAATATGGACCATAGCTGTGGTGATGGGACTCTCGTTTTTGGGGCTGCTCTACGTTCAGATCTCCTATATAGAGGAGATGACGAAGATGAAGCGCGAACAGTTTGACGAGAGTGTCAAGCGCAGTCTCTATCAGGCCTCACGCAACCTGGAGCTGAACGAGACGTTCCGCTATCTGGAGAAGGACGTGAACGAGGTGGAGCGCCGCGCCTATACGAAAGACACATTGGTGGTTGACGGCATTGAGGGGTCGCGCCAGCATTTGCACGAGTTCTCGGTGTCAACGCAGGATAGCACGGGCTACTACTCATACCAGGCAAAGACGAACCAGATATACCTGCCCTCCATTCCCAAGGCCAAGATACGCTACAACGACTACACCTCGATGGCCGAGATGACCAAGTCGATGCAGGAAATAGTGCGCACACGATACGTATACCAGAAAGCCCTGCTGGACGAGGTGGTATACAACATTCTCTACACAGCCAGCGACAAGCCCCTGCGCGAGCGCGTGAACTTTATGCAGCTGGAGGAGGACATCCGACTGGAATTGCAAAACAACGGCATCACCCTGCCCTACCACTTCACCGTGTCGACAGCTGATGGCCGTGAGGTGTACCGCTGTATGGACTACGACGAGAAGGGCTCAGAGGATGCCTACTCTCAGACGCTGTTCCAGAACGACCCTGCATCGAAGATGGGCGTGGTGAGAATTCACTTCCCCGACGTGGACAAGTACATCTACTCATCCGTGCGCTTCATGATTCCAGCCGTCATCTTCACCCTGGTGCTGCTCGTCACGTTCATGTTCACCATCATCGTCATCTTCCGCCAGAAGCGCTACTCTGAAATCAAGAACGACTTCATCAATAACATGACGCACGAGCTGAAGACGCCCATCAGCAGCATATCACTGGCAGCACAGATGCTGAGCGACGAGAGTGTGACCAAGAGCCCACAGATGCAGAAGCACCTGGGCACGGTAATCAACGACGAGTCCAAACGACTGCGCTTCCTGGTTGAGAAGGTCCTGCAGATGTCAATGTTTGACCGTAAGACAGTGTCGTTCAAAAAGAAAGAGCTTGATATTAATGAACTACTTGAGCAGACTGCCAGTTCGTTCTCACTACGCGTGGAGCACACCGGAGGCAAGATTTACACCGAGATAGAGGCTGTTGACTCAGCCATCTATGTGGACGAGGTACACTTCCAGAACGCCATTACCAACCTGATGGACAATGCCGTGAAATACCGTCAGCCCGACAAGCCTGTGGACATACATATCCGCACCTGGAACGAGGGTGGGAAGCTGTGCTTCTCCATTGCTGACAACGGACAGGGCATCAAGCGCGAGGACGTGAAGAAGATCTTCGACAAGTTCTACAGGGTGCACACGGGCAATGTGCATGACGTGAAGGGCTTCGGACTAGGACTGGCCTACGTGAAGAAAATCATCAACCTGCACGACGGTGACATACGTTGCGAAAGCGAACTGGGCAAGGGTTCGAAGTTCACCATCACCCTACCCGTGCTAGTGGAAAGTGAAGACTAAGGCAATGAAAACAGAACAGACAACAGCGAACAATTAAATAATTTCATTAATAATTAAACACAAAAAGTTATGGACGAGAACCTGAAAATTTTGCTGTGCGAGGACGACGAGAACCTCGGCATGCTGTTGAGAGAGTATCTGGCTGCAAAGGGCTATGAAGCTGAGCTTTGTGCCGACGGCGAGGCAGGCTACAAAGCCTTCCTGAAGACCAAGTTCGACATCTGCGTTCTGGACGTGATGATGCCTAAGAAGGACGGCTTCACACTGGCACAGGAGATACGTACCGCCAATCCCGAGGTGCCTATCATCTTCCTTACCGCCAAGACGCTGAAAGAGGACATCCTTGAGGGATTCAAGCTGGGTGCTGACGACTACATCACCAAGCCCTTCTCCATGGAAGAACTGGTGTTCCGTATTGAGGCCATCCTGCGTCGTGTGCGCGGTAAGAAGAACAAGGAGTCAACGCTCTACCACATTGGCAACTTTTCGTTCGACACGCAGAAGCAGCTGCTGAGCATTGGTGACAAGCAGACCAAGCTGACAACCAAGGAGAACGAGTTGCTGGCACTGCTCTGCTCACATGCCAACGAGATTCTGCAGCGCGACTTCGCCCTAAAGACCATTTGGATTGATGACAACTACTTCAACGCCCGCTCCATGGACGTCTATATCACCAAGCTGCGCAAGCACCTGAAGGACGATCCGCAAATTGAGATTATAAACATCCACGGCAAGGGCTACAAGCTCATCACCCCCGAGGAAGAGTAGTAATAAGCACTTGACTACTGCGCATGCATGATCGAAAAGTGTGCAACCTCCGGAACACAGAGGTTGCACACTTTTTCCACGTTTGCATAGTTAGCGTTTTTATGCAGCATACGTGCTAAAAAATGAAAAAAACTGGGGGACAATAGCAAATTCTTATGACTTCACTTCCTGCTTTTCACTTTTTTTCGTACCTTTGTCGGCATTATGAGAAAATGGTTCATCGGAATATTATGGTCACTGCTGGTCATCGCAGTATTGGTGACAGGAGGCATCTTCTGGGCTATCGCCGACGGGCGCATAGGCTACATGCCCCCCATTGACGAACTTCAAAACCCCATCAACCGCTTTGCTTCGCAGGTTTATTCTGCTGACGGCAAGCTGCTGGGCACCTACAGCCTGAGCCGCGAGAACCGTGTCATGGTGAAATACAGTGAATTGCCCCAGTCGCTGATTGACGCTCTGGTGGCCACTGAGGACATGCGTTTCTTTGAACATGCAGGCATTGACTTCAAATCCTTGGGACGCGCCATTGTGAAGCGTGGACTCATGAGGCAGAAGAGTGCCGGTGGAGGATCAACCATCACTCAGCAACTGGCCAAGCAACTGTTCAGTGACGTGGCTCACAGCACCACTGAGCGAATATTGCAGAAGCCCATAGAATGGGTGATTGCCGTGCAGCTGGAGCGCAACTATACAAAAGAGGAAATCATAGCCATGTATCTGAACTACTTTGACTTCCTCAACAATGCTGTGGGCATCAAGACTGCCTCCAACACGTACTTCTCGAAAGAGCCATCAGAACTGAGCCTCACGGAGTCGGCCACGCTGGTAGGCATGTGCAAGAACCCCTCCTACTTCAATCCCCGCCGCTATCCTGACAGGAGTGAGCAGCGCCGCAACACCGTGCTGCAACAGATGTGCAAGAACGGATACATAACCAAAGCGGAACTCGACAGTTGCCGGCAGATAAGTCTGAAAAGCGACTTGAAGTTCCACGTGACCGACCATAACGACGGCATGGCCACGTACTTCCGCGACTTTCTGCGTCGCTACATGATGGCCAAGGAGCCCGTGCAGAGCGATTATCCTGAGTGGAACCGTAATAAATACGTGTTCGACAAGATAGCCTGGGACGAGGACCCACTGTATGGTTGGTGCAACAAGAACAAGAAGAGCGACGGCACGAACTACAACATCTATACCGATGGTCTGAAAATCTATACCACTCTTGACACCCGCATGCAGCAGTATGCCGAAGAGGCGTGCTATGAGCACGTGGCAGGCTATCTGCAGCCAGCCTTCACGCAGGGCAACCGCAACCGCCGCAATGCTCCGTATTCAAACTCGCTGTCGGCTGATGACGTGAAACGCATCCTGAAGCGAAACATCAGGCAGAGCGAGCGCTATAGGCTGATGAATGAGGCAGGAGCCAGCCAGGAGGAAATTGACAAGGCTTTCAGCACCCCGGTGAAGATGTCAGTATTCAGCTATCATGGCAACAGGGATACCACCATGACGCCTCTGGACTCTATACTGTATTACAAATCCTTCCTGCGCACAGGTTTCATGAGCATGGAACCACATAGTGGCCATGTGAAAGCCTACGTGGGCGGACTGGACTTCCAGCATTTTGCCTACGACATGGTCACTGAGGGCCGCAGACAGGTGGGCTCTACCATCAAGCCCTTCCTCTATTCACTGGCCATGATGCCGTCAGGAGGCAACATGACCCCCTGTACGGAAGTGCCCTGCGAGCAGCGCACCTATTACACGGAAGACGGGCGCCCCTGGACTCCCCGCAACGGCAGCCGTGCCCACGAGGGCGAGCTGGTGTCACTGCGCTGGGGACTGCAGACGTCGAACAACTGGGTGTCAGCTTATCTTATTGACATCCTTCGTCCCAAGAATTTCCGTGACATCCTGCACGACTATGGCTTTAACAATCCTGACATCTACCCCAGCCCTGCACTTTGCCTTGGCCCTTGTGAAAACTCTGTAGCCGAGATGGTCAGCGCCTACACCACTTTCGTCAACCATGGTTACCGTTCGGCACCCATCTACGTGACGAAAATCGTGGATAGTGAGGGGAAGGTGTATGGAGCCGACGTGCTGACTCGCCCAGGAAGCGAAGTGCTGGACGACGAGACGGCCAGCAAGATGATCTACCTGCTGAGGGGAGTAGTAGACGGAGGCACCGGCGGACGACTGCGCTCCAAATATGGCATCAAAGCCCCATTGGGTGGTAAGACGGGTACAACCAACAGCAATAGCGACGGATGGTTTATGGGTATAGCCCCCAAACTGGTGTCAGGCTGCTGGGTGGGCGGCGAGGATCGCGACATCCACTTCGAGAGCATGGCTTTCGCCCAGGGTGCTGCTGCTGCCCTGCCTATTTTCGCACTCTACATGAAAAAGATATACGCTGACCCCACCATCAATATCACCGAGGATGACCAGTTTGACCTGCCAGCAGATTTTGACCCCTGCAGAGGTGAGGACATGCTGGAGTTTGAGGAAGGTGACGAGGTGGAAACAGGAGAAGGCGACGACTTCGTGCCTGTTATTATCGACGAATAGTCAAAAGCGTATCTTGAAACAAAACCAACGAAATAATTACATGAAACATCAACTGAGAAGCAGCGTCTGCACTGAAGGCAGAAGAATGGCTGGTGCCCGTGCACTTTGGGTCGCCACTGGTATGAAGCATGAACAATTCGGTAAACCTATTATTGCCATCGTCAATTCTTTTACCCAGTTTGTTCCTGGACACACCCATCTGCATGAGATAGGACAAATAGTGAAAGAAGAGATTGAAAAGATGGGCTGCTATGCTGCTGAGTTCAACACAATAGCCATCGATGACGGCATTGCCATGGGGCACGACGGTATGCTCTATTCTCTGCCCAGCCGTGACATTATTGCCGACTCAGTGGAATATATGGTCAACGCACACAAGGCGGACGCCATGATTTGCATTTCCAATTGCGACAAGGTGACGCCAGGCATGCTGATGGCAGCCATGCGCCTCAATATACCAGCCGTGTTCTGCAGTGGCGGTCCCATGGAGGCCGGACGTTGGAGGGGCCAGAATGCTGATCTTATCACTGCCATGGTGAAAGGCGCCGACCCATCGATAACCGATGAGGAAATCAAGGAGATTGAGGGCTGCGCCTGTCCTGGCTGTGGCTCTTGTTCGGGCATGTTCACCGCCAACAGCATGAATTCACTGACCGAGGCCATCGGTCTCTCATTGCCAGGTAATGGCACCATCCTGGCCACCCACACCAATCGTGTAGAACTGTTCCGCCAGGCTGCCCGCCAGATTGTGAAGAATGCAATGGCCTATTATGAGGATGGCGATGACAGCGTGCTGCCAAGAAGCATTGCCACACGGAAAGCCTTTCTCAATGCTATGACACTCGACATTGCCATGGGAGGCTCAACAAATACCGTGCTCCACCTGCTGGCCGTGGCACAGGAAGCAGGGGTTGACTTCACCATGAAGGACATCGACCAGCTGAGCCGACTGACACCTTGTCTCTGCAAACTGGCCCCCAACACACAGGAATACAGTGTGCAAGAGTGCAACCGAGCCGGCGGAATACTGGGGATACTGAACGAGCTGAACAAAGGCGGCCTCATTGATGGTTCGGCCATTCGGGTGGATGGGCTGACGCTGGGTGAAGCCATGAAGAGATACGACATCACCTCCGCTCTCTCTACCACTGCCGAGGGAAATATATACCTGAGCGCACCCGGCAACCGTTTCTCCACCAAGATGGGCAGCCAGAGTGAGCTCTACCCCTCCTTTGACACCGACCGCGCCAATGGTTGTATCCGCGATCTGGAGCATGCCTACACCAAGGACGGTGGACTGGCAGTACTCTTTGGAAACATCGCCCAGGACGGCTGCGTGGTGAAGACTGCCGGCGTAGACGAGTCGCTATGGCATTTTGAGGGTCCTTCCGTGGTGTTCGACTCTCAAGAAGATGCCTGCGAAGGTATTCTGGGAGGGCGTGTGAAAAGTGGTGACTGCGTGGTCATCACTCATGAAGGCCCCAAAGGCGGCCCCGGCATGCAGGAAATGCTCTATCCCACATCTTATATAAAGAGTATGCACTTAGGTAAGGAGTGCGCCCTTATCACTGACGGGCGTTTCTCGGGTGGAACCAGCGGACTCTCCATTGGTCACATCTCGCCCGAGGCTGCCAATGGAGGGAACATCGGGAAAATCAAGGATGGCGACATCATTGTTATTGACATCCCCTCGCGCAGCATCAACGTGAAGTTGTCTGACGACGAGTTGGCAGCACGTCCACAGCAGCCTCTGCGCCGTCAGCGCACTGTGACCAAGGCTCTGCGGGCCTATGCGCAGAGTGTGTCCAGCGCTGATAAGGGAGGCGTCCGCATCATAGACTGAGTTTCAACATCTGTTGGTCCTCCTTACATCACGAATATTATAGTTTATCGAAAAAAGGGGGGAAAAGATGACGAAGTTTAAACTTTTTGCCGTACCTTTGCACGAAATTTTCAAATTAGGAGCAAACACAAGGACGTATGAACGAGAAGACGACAGGAAGCGAGGCTCTGATGTTGGCCCTTCGTGACGAGGGCGTAAAGACCATTTTCGGCTATCCCGGAGGTAGCATCATGCCTGTTTATGATGCCCTCTATGACTACACACGGGGAGAAAAGAAAGCTTTCAACCATATCCTAGTGCGACACGAGCAGGCTGCCACTCACGCAGCCGAAGGATATGCTCGTGTGTCTGGCGAGGTGGGAGTAGCCCTGGTGACCAGTGGTCCGGGAGCTACGAACACACTGACAGGAGTGGCCGACGCGATGCTAGACTCAACCCCCATTGTCGTCATTGCCGGACAGGTGCCCATCAGTGCCCTGGGTACTGACGCATTCCAAGAGGTCGACCTGGTAGGACTTGCCCAGCCTATTTCAAAATGGAGTTATCAGATTCGTCATGCCGAGGACATTGCCTGGGCCGTCAGTCGTGCTTTCTATATTGCCCGCAGTGGCCGTCCAGGCCCCGTGGTGCTGGACTTCCCAAAGAATGCCCAAACAGAGCAGGTCGAGTACAAAGCCCAAAAAGTGGATTTCGTACGCTCCTATGTGGCTTACCCTCCCCTAGAGCATACAGCCGTCGTTCAAGCAGCCGAACTAATCAATCAGGCTAAGCGCCCCTTGGCCCTTGTCGGCCAGGGAGTAGAACTGGGTAATGCCCAAGACGAGCTGATAGCATTCCTGGAAAAGGCCGATATCCCCGCCGGTCGCACAATGCTGGGCCTCAGTGCCCTGCCAAGCAACCATCCGCTTAATGTGGGCATGCTAGGAATGCACGGCAACTATGCCGTCAACCTGAAAGAACAGGAGTGCGACGTGCTGATAGCCATCGGCATGCGCTTCAGTGACCGCGTGACAGGCAACCTAAAGACCTATGCCAAGCAGGCCAAGGTAATTCATCTGGATATTGACAAGAGCGAGATTGACAAGAACGTCAAGACCGACGTAGCTGTAGTGGCCAACTGTAAGGAGTCACTTCCAGCCATCACTGCTCTGCTCCAGAAAACTACTCATAGTGAGTGGCGCCAATCGTTCCTTCCTCTTGATGAAGAGGAGCGCCGCAGGGTGATTGAACCCGCTATACATCCCCAGAGCGGCCCGCTGCTCATGGGCGAAGTGGTGAACGCCGTGGCAGAAGCCACCCTGGGTGATGCCGTTCTGGTGACCGACGTGGGTCAGAACCAGCTCTTTGCCACCCGTTATTTCAGCTACCCGAAGAAGCGCAGCATCTGTACCAGCGGTGGACTGGGCACCATGGGCTATGGCATGCCCGCTGCCATAGGAGCCACCTTCGGAGCTCCCCTGCGCACCGTCGTCTGCTTCATGGGCGACGGAGGATTCCAGATGAACATTCAGGAGCTGGGCACCATCATGGAACAGCAGTCACCTGTGAAGATGATTCTACTGAACAACCACTATTTAGGTAATGTGCGTCAGTGGCAAGACATGTTCTGGAAGCGTCGCAAGTCGTTTACAAAGATGCTCAACCCATGCTATGAGGCCATAGCCCAGGGATATGGCATCAGCTATGAAGCCGTGACCGACCGCTCCGAGCTGGCTGCCAAGGTCCAGAAGATGCTCTCCACGCCTGGACCGTTCATTCTGGAGTGTGCCATCAAGGAAGACGATGACGTACTGCCCATGACGCCGCCAGGAATGAATGTCAACGACATGATGCTCTCTTTGAATGAGAATTGAGAACTGAGAAATGAGGAATGTGTATGAGAAAAGAGGAATGTGAAATGAGAAATGACAAGCTCTATACCCTTCTTGTCTATTCTGAGAACATTGCCGGTATTCTGAATCAGATTACGGCTGTTTTCACACGCCGACAAGTAAATATCGAGAGTTTGAACGTGTCGGCCTCCAGTATTCCCGGAGTGCATAAGTATACTATCACAGCATGGAGCGACGAGGATCAGATTATCAAGATTACGAAGCAGATTGAAAAGAAAATTGACGTGGTGAAGGCCAATTATTTCACTGACGACCAGCTGTTCATCCGTGAGTCAGGACTCTATAAACTCGCCACCGATGCCGTCTTGCAGAACCCCGAGATCAGCCGCACCATACGTCGTCACGATGCCAGCATCATTGAGGTCAACCCCACCTACATCATCGTCATGAAGTATGGCATCACCGATGATATCATCTCCCTTTATAGGGCGCTCAACGAGTTTGGCTGCGTCCTTCAGTACACACGCTCTGGGCGCATTGCTGTGACCAGGGGAACACAAGAACAGGTGAGTGAATTCCTGGAACAGCGCGAGAAACAGCATCACTAGAACAGGGTAATGATTTATTCGTTGGCACAGAGGCCATCCGCATCCTCCACGCCCTATCCTCCCTCATCGTTTCTTCGCACGTGCGCGTATATTTCGCGCGGATGATGGTGCTACAAGTGCTACCAGCCGTGTTAACTAGCTGATTTCATGATGCTTATGGGTGCAAATTGACCTTCAGGAAGTGCTACTGAAAATGCTACCGATGCTACCATTGAGGCGCCAACTTGTCGAAGCTGAAAAACGGCGGCGAGATTTTTCAAAAAGTCAACGAGATTTTTCAAAACGGCGGCGAGTTTTTCCAAATAGTCGACGCCATTTTTTGAAAAGTCGGCGCCGCATGAAAAATTCCCGATGAGACATACAGAAAAGCCAGGGTGCGACTTTTCTGTATGTTTCATTTCTGCACAAAAGTACCTAAATGTGCGGGTGGAAGCTCACTCCTTCTGGTAGTTTTTGCGGTAGCGTTCTCAAAAAGACAACATGCACCCACAAAGTACTATGCTTCAGCATGTTAAAGTCGCTGGTAGCACTTGTAGCACTTTCATTCGTCTTAATATACACGCGCGCGTAAAGCCATCAGGTGCCGTCTTAGCCATCACATTACCTAAAAGAAAAATCCTCACAGTCAGTGACTATGAGGACTTTTCTTTTTCAAGTCAGTTGGCCACATCTGGGCCAATCGTAT
>CAMNJH010000085.1 GCA_946541275.1 uncultured Prevotellaceae bacterium | reverse complement strand
GGTGTGGCTCGACGGCATCTTCATGGGTTTGCCCTATCGCGTGCTCACCGCCCCCATCATGGAGCAGACGGCAAAGAATAAGAAGCAGATGGACAAACTCAAAGCTCAAACCACGGGCATCTACGACGACGCCGTCAATCAGCTGAAAATTACCTACGAGCGCACCCTTGACCCCAAGACGGGCTTGAACCGCCATGCTTACGACGAAACGCGCAGCACCTTCTGGGCCGACAAGGAAACGGGACTCAGCCAGCACTGCTGGGGACGTGCCCAGGGCTGGTATACCATGGCTCTCATTGAAGTGCTCGACGCCCTGCCCGAGAACTATAGCCGCCGTCAGGAGGTGATTGACCTGCTGCAGAAAGACTTTGACGCCATCCTGAAATGGCAGGACAAGACCACGGGCGTGTGGTATCAGGTGATGGACAGCCCAGGACGTGAGGGAAACTATCTGGAGAGCACCTGCTCGGCCATGTTCACCTATGCCTTGCTGAAAGCCTATCGCAAGGGCTACGTTGGCACTAAGTACCGCGAGGCAGGCATTAAGGCCTACAAGGGCATCATCAACAACTTCATCAAGGTGAACGACGACAAAACCATCTCGCTGACCAACTGCTGTAGCGTGGCTGGCCTTGGTCCGGCTGCAACACCCGAAGTAGAGGCTGCTATGAAGCAGGTGAACCCAAAAGGAACAGTGAAGGAGAACCGCCGTCGTGACGGAGGCTATGCCTACTACCTCTCAGAGCCCATCCGTGATAACGATGCCAAGGGACTGGGCCCGTTCATCTGGGCCAGTCTGGAGATGGAGATGCTGGGCTATGACACCAGTAACACCACGGCCGAGATAAACCGTCAGGCCGTGGTCAACCGCAATAATCCCGTGGTCACCGAGGCCGATCCGCTAGCCTCGCTGACCGTGGGCAACGGGCACTTTGCAACGACGGTCGACATCACCGGACTTCAGAGCTACCCTTTTGAATATGAGGCAGGTGTGCCTCTGACAGCCATGTCCGACTGGGGATGGCATAAGTTCGAAAACACCGCCGGCCTGCTGCCCGCTGAGAGTGAGAAGACTTTCGACTTGGGCCATGGCCATCCCGAGGTTTACGCCGTGGAGTATAAGGCTCCCTCACGCTCACCTCAAGGGAACGTGACTGAGCGGAATGTCAATGCCACACAGTATTTCCGCGTGAATCCGCACCGACTGAACCTGGGACTTATTGGTCTGGAGCTGAAGGACGCCTCCGACAGGAAGATTGAACTGAAGGAGCTGACAGGCATTCGCCAGGAACTGAAGGTCTACGACGGCGTCATTGAGTCGCAGTTCGTGGCCGATGGCCAGCAGGTCAATGTTACCACCGCCGCCCTGCAGGAGCAGGATGCCGTCATCTATCGTATCAAGTCGTCCTTGCTGAAAGATGGGCGGGCTCGCGTCAGCATCCGCCTGCCTTACCCCACGGGCAAGCACGCTGATGCCGCTGCTGACTGGACGAAGCCGGACCAGCATTCCTCAGCCATCCTTATTACGGGCGACCATTCAGCCACTATACAGCATGTCATTGACTCCACTCGCTATTGTCTCTTCCTACGTTGGGAAGGAGAAGCTACGCTCACTGAGTGCGACCGCCATTATTTCACCCTTACGACAGCCAGCGATGTCCTCGCTTTTGAAGCTGCTTACAAGCCCGTCAGAAACGATGCCATTGGTTCTGCTTCCACGTCCACTTTCGTCTTCGACCAGCAGCTGCGCAGCGTGCTGAAAGCATGGAACCGCTGGTGGCAGCAGGGAGCCATTGTTGATTTCGGCCAGTGTACCGACCCCCGGGCCAAGGAGCTGGAGCGTCGCGTCGTCCTGTCTCAGTACCTTACGCAGATTAACTGCGCTAACTCGTTGCCCCCCCAGGAAACAGGCCTGACCTACAATTCATGGTTCGGTCGCCCCCATCTGGAGATGACGTGGTGGCACATGGTGGATTTCGCCCTGTGGAATCGTTCGCAGACCGTGGCAACTGTGCTCGATTGGTACAATCAGGTGGCTTATCCCGAAGCCAGAAAGATAGCCCAGCGTCAGGGATTCAAAGGCATCCGCTGGATGAAGATGACCGATCCCTGGGCTGGTGAAGCCCCCTCGAATACAGGTTCTTTCCTCATTTGGCAGCAGCCACATTATATATATATGGCAGAGGAGATGTACCGAGCCAATCCCACCCGGCAAACGCTTGAAAAGTACGCTCAGCAGGTAGAGGAAACCGCTCAGTTCATGGCCGATTTCGTCAGCTACGACGCTAAGTCGAAAGTATACTATCTGAAGGGTGCCACCGCCATGCAGGAGTCTATGTCGAAAGATTTCAGCTACAACCATCCCTTTGAACTGGCTTATTGGGCCTATGGCCTCCGCGTGGCAAATGACTGGCGTGAGCGCCAGGGGCAGGAGCGCCATGCGCAGTGGGATGGCATCGTAGCCCATCTTTCACCGCTCCCTGAGAAGGAAGGCATTTACACTGCCGGACTGCCTATTGGCAAGACTGACAATCTGAAAAGCTTTGACCCTTTCGATGCCGTTGGAGCCAATGCGAAGCCCGTACTGGCCACTGAGAACTTTGACCAGAAGTGTCGCAACGATCACCCTGCCGTTCTCGGTGCCTTCGGCCTCCTTCCAGAATATCCCAGCTTATCACAACCTGTTCCAGCGCGCGCTCTTTCCACGCTCAATTGGGTGATGCAAAACTGGAACTGGGCCACCACCTGGGGCTGGGACTACGGAATGACCGCCATGGCTGCTGCCCGGCTAGGCCAGCCAGAGACGGCTCTGCAGGCCCTATTGATTGACACGCAGAAGAACACCTACCTGAAGAATGGTCATAACTTCCAGACTGCCGACCGCCTGCGCATCTATCTGCCAGGCAATGGTGCCTTGCTCAGTGCAGTGGCCATGATGTGCGCCGGATGGGATGGCTGTGACAACCCGCATAATCCTGGCTTCCCTCAGGATGGGAAATGGAACGTGCGCTGGGAGGGCTTGCAGCGCATGCAATAAATGACAGAATTAAGTTATACATATAATAATATGAGGAAATTTCTTACAACTATTACATTTGCAGTACTGGCAGTATTGGCGCAGGCACAGACGCCTGCTTTCCCCGGCGCTGAGGGCTATGGTCGCTATGTCACTGGCGGTCGTGGCGGTGAAGTGCGCCATGTCACCACATTGGTCGATGATGGCAAAACATCTACAAAAGGAACGCTCCGTTGGGCTGTCAACGGCAGTGCCAAGAAAATCGTGGTTTTTGATGTGGGCGGTATCATTGCGCTGACCAAGGAACTGGTGATTGGTGACAATACCACCATTGCTGGACAGACAGCTCCCTCGCCGGGCATTACCTTGCGCTATTTCACTGTGCGCCCTGGTGGAAATAACATCATCCGATTCATCCGCTTCCGTCGTGGTGAGGAGAAAGACGTGAACGATGGTGCCGATGCCACATGGCAGCGTGAGAAGAACGGCATCTTCTTGGACCACTGCTCCTTCTCATGGAGTATTGACGAGATAGCGTCGTTCTATGACAATCGCAACTTTACCATGCAGTGGTGCACACTCGGCGAGGCACTGGCCAATCCCGGTCATTCCAAGGGAGAGCACAGCTATGGTGGCATCTGGGGTGGAAAGGGTGCATCTTTCCATCATAATTTCCTCTGCCATATGCAGAACCGTGTCCCACGCTTCTGTGGTGCCCGCTATGATTGGTCTGGCTACGACAAGACTAAGTTTGAGAACTCCATTCAAGCTGAAATAGTGGACTTCCGCAACTGCGTCATGTACAACTGGGGCAATGGCAATGGCTGCTATGGTGGAACGGGTGGTGGCAACATCAATATAGTGAATAATTACTACAAGGCAGGTCCTGCTACGGTCAATAAGACCAGGGTGACCCAGATTTCAGTGGCTACGTCAAGCAATGCTTCTGGTTCGCCGTTCATGGGCTATTGCGCCCGCTATTACATCAATGGCAACTATGTCACCGCGGCTGGTGCCAATGCTGCTAACTATGACTGGAAGGGCGTGATTTATGACTCCGGCACGTCGACCATTGGTGGAGAGCGTTATTGTCCGGATGCTGCCCATAAATATGGCAGCAACGTCACCTATGTGAAGAATTCTAGCAACGTGGATTGTGTAAAGATCAAACTGGATGAGCCCGTCGCCTTTGGAGAAGTGACAACCCATACCGCTCAATCGGCTTATCCCAAGGTGCTGGCCTATGCCGGCTCCTCTCTTCATAGGGATGCCGTTGATGCCCGCTATATGGACGAGGCCGAGAATGGTACCACCCACTACAAAGGCTCGGCTACTAAGACGGGCGATGGCAAGACCATCACTCACCTGCCTGGCATCATCGACTTTGTCAAGGATCAGGGCGGCTACACGTTGGAGAGTAGTTCTCGTCCTGCTGGCTTCGATTCAGACAATGACGGCATGCCCGATGCATGGGAAAAGGCCAATGGGCTGAACCCCAGCAGTGCCGCTGATGCCACTCTGTATACGCTCGATACTGAGAAGAAGTGGTACAACAATCTGGAGGTGTACTTGAATTCTCTGGTTCAGGACATTATGCTGGGTGGCAATGCTGATGCTCAGGAAACCATCAACGAATACTATCCTGCCTACAAGAAGGAAGACGGTACGCAGGTGGACGCCATCTATACGGGTACGTCTGCCATCAATACCGTGACTAATGACGCTACTGTCGTCAGCACGGCATACTATAATCTGCAAGGTCAGCAGGTGCCCCATCCTTCAAATGGTATTTATGTGCGGAAGCAGACACTCTCTGATGGCTCTTATCGCAGCAGCTCCGTCATCGTTCGATAATTATTTAATCATTTATACAATCTTTCTTATTTATGGATTACAAACGTCTACGATTTTGCCTGATGAGCATCCTGTTGATGTTCATGGGTGTTGCACAAGCAGCTGCTGAATTCAAGGATTTCGCGGTCATTGTCAACAATCAGGAAGGTACGCTGCTTACTGCCAATGAGCAAGTGCAGGGTACAGAAGTTAACTTTGGAATTGCCGTTGCCGATAATGGTACGGTAAGTCGAGTGGAAGCCGGCGATGCTTCGTCGGTAGCAACGGTCAGTGGTAAGTATCACAGCGATCATGGTTGCACGAATCTGAAAGTCGTTGTGCCTGTGCAGGGTAGTGTAAAAATCCTGGTTGGTCAGTGCACTTATAGCAGTAGCGACATCAAGGTGACCAACAGCAATGGCGAAGTGGTGGCTTCCAAGACGCCTGCCACTGCCTGCTGGAAGAACGACCGCAGCAACGTCACCGAGCTCGTCTATAATGGCGAGGCCACTACGTTGACCATTACGGGTATGTCCTATTGTCCTTATGTGGCCGTTAAGGCTTATGTGGAGCCCGCTGCCTACAAGGACTTCGCAGTTATTGTCAACAACCAGGAGGGCACGCTGCTCACAGCCAACGAGCTGGTGCAGGGAACGGCCGTCATCTTTGGAGTTGCTGTTGACGACAATGGTGTCGTTAGCCGTGTCGCTGAGGGCGCAGCTTCGTCCATCGCAACCGTCAGTGGCAAGTATCATAGCGATCATGGTTGCACGAATCTGAAAGTCGTTGTGCCTGTTCCCGGTTCTGTCAAGATTATGGTTGGCCAGTGCACATACAGTAGCAGTGACATCAAGGTGACCAACAGCAATGGCGAAGTGGTGGCTTCCAAGACGCCTGCCACTGCCTGTTGGAAGAACGACCGCAGCAACGTCACTGAGCTCGTCTATAATGGTGAGGCCACCACGCTGACCATTACGGGCATGTCCTATTGCCCCTATGTGGCCGTGCAGGCGATTGCTCCTAAGGAAAAAGTGACACTTGACAACGAGCCCGCCACGGCCACCTTCGCCTTTAATCTGGGCACGGAGGGACAGAAGGCCGACTTTGGCGATGCCAATGATTATTTCATCACTAGCAAGGTGACCTACGGAAGCAATCTGATTCTGAAAGGACTGGATGCCAACGGCATCGGCCAGACGCAGTTTGAGCCGCTGACTCAGCAGAACGAAGGTTCTAATCCCACAGCTGCTGACGAAAGCAATGCCATCCGCTTCCTCATTCAGCCAAACTTCGGCTTCACCTTTACTCCTACGAAGGTATCGTTGAAGACCACCCGTTATGGCACCGATAATGGACTGCTCGACTTCTCCTGGCAGAATCCTGACGGCACCACCGTCTCGCTGGCAGTTGGTGTGAAGCCCAACCGCAACAATGAGACCCAGAAGTACAGTGAACTGTCCTACGACATTGAAGGCGCCACTCCCGGTGAGGGCACCTGTGGCTTGCTGGTCAATCTCTACCACCTGCAGAGCGGTAAGCAGATTGGCTTCGCTGATATCGTCATTGAAGGCACCCTGAGCGGCACCGAGAAGGACCTTCCCGTGCTTGCAACATTGACCATCAACGGCCAGGAGTACACAGCTGCTGAGATTTTTGACGATTCCTATGAGGCAGAGTTTGAACTGTCGAAGACCGTTCCCATGGTCAGCGCCGAGAATCCTGTGACGGCTACTGCTGCCAGTGGCGAGCTGGGTACTATCACCTACGATGGAGATGATACCAAGTGCGTGGTCACTATTCCGATGACCAGCAGCGAGGCTTATGTCGACTATGTGCTGACAGTAGTCCAGAAGCCCGACTTCACCCTGACCTACATCGATACCGACAAGAAGACCGTGATGGGCACCCAGCAGGTGGAGAAGGACGCTGCCATAGGCCAGTTCGCTGTTGACTATACCACGGCTACCGCTCCCGAGGGGCAGAAGGTTCGTGGCTGGTTCCTGAAGACTGCCGGCGGTGAGAAGTACACCACCGAGACCGTCATCACCAGTAATATCAATCTCTATGCCGTGGCAACTGATATCGAGGAGGCTAGCACCTATAAGAAGTACACCTTCGACCTGACCGACAAGAACTTCGACGCCAACGACCACGAGGCTTTCAATCCCTCTGGTGAGGGCTTCTATTGGCATGATGCACAGCATGGCTGGGCATTCAAGAATGGCAACAAGGTTGACCTTCTTGTTGGCCCGAAGGCCATTGTGTCGGTCACGCTTTGCCGCTATGGAAACGCCGACGACATTGTCATCACCGAGAATGGCCAGGAGATTGGCACGCTGCCCGGAAAGAACAATACCGATACCGATGGTGAGATTGTTGCCTTCAACTATGTGGGTGAGGGTGGCACTATCACGCTGAACATGAACACCTCTGGCGAGATGTACATCCACGGTGTGAAGATTGTGAACACCGCTGAGACCAACTACGAAAGCGACGGCAACTGGTACTTTGTGAAAGCCGGTGATGCCAGTAGCCTGATTGATGTGCTTGAGATTGTGAATGGCATCAACGCCAGCCGCGATGCTGAGCGTTCGTACATCTTCCTGCCCGATGGCACCTACGACCTGAACGAGACAGTGAAGACCGCCATCAGCGGCCACAACATCTCTATCATCGGCCAGTCCATGGAGAACACCATCATTGTTACAGCTCCCGACAGGAGCATCGAGGGACTGGGTAGTGCTGACATGTTCCACAACAGCGGCTCGAACCTCTATCTGCAGGACGTGACACTGAAGAACGCACTTGACTACTATGGTGCTCTCAGTGGCGGACAGGTGGGCGGTCGCGCTGCCGTGCTGCAGGATGCCGGTACTCGTACCATTGGCAAGAATGTGCGCATGCTGTCCTATCAGGACACCTACTACAGTTCAAATGCCGGCCAGCAGGCCTACTGGGAGAACTGCGACATTCATGGTACTGTTGACTTCATCTGTGGCGGCGGCGACGTTCGCTTCCAGAACACCACCATCTCACTGGAGCCTCGCGCTACCAATGGCACCGGTGGCCGCACCATCACGGCTCCCACCACCAATACGCAGTTCGGCTATGTCTTTGACGCCTGTAAGGTAGTTGACCTGGCCAATGGCAAGGGCAACTGGAACTTCGGACGTACCTGGCAGAATCAGCCCATCTGCGTCTACCTGAACACCACGCTCGATGACAATGCTGCCAACACGCTCGTCAGCACCCGCTGGACTGAGAAGGGCATGAACAGCAAGGACCCGAAGCTCTTTGGCGAGTATCACACCATGGATGTCAATGGCAACGACATCACCCCCACGAGCAACATCATCAACTCGCACGGTGGCACGTTCCAGACCATCATCTCTGCCGAGAAGGCTGCTGAGTTTGCCTACGACAAGATGTTCACCAATTGGGATCCCGCTAGCCTGGCTGCTCAGGTAGCCGCTCCCGCTGATGCCAAGTACACTGGTGGCAGCGTCGTCTGGACTGCTGTCGACAAGGCCGTTGCCTACGCCCTGTTCAAGAACGGGCAGTATGTGGGCATGACGCAGGGCACCTCTTTCAACATCACCATCGATGCTGAAAGCGAGGAGTTGACCATCCGTGCTGCTAATCAGATGGGTGGCTTCGGCGAGGCTGCCCATGTCGACGGAACCACCACGGGTATCAGCACATCGCTGAACGAGGCCCCTGCCAGCGTCATCTTCAACATGCAGGGTGTACGCGTCGACAAGGCAGTTCATGGCGTCTACATCATCAACGGCAAGAAGACCGTGCTGAAATAAGAACGTCGTATGAAGAAAGCTGTCATCATAGGAGCCTCGTCGGGTATTGGACGTGAAGTGGCGTTGCTGTTGCAGCAGCGTGGCTGGCAGGTGGCCGTTGCTGCCCGTCGTCACGAGCTGCTCAGCCAGTTTCCCATTACGGCCTGCCTGGATGTCAACGCTCCTGATGCCAGTCAGCAGCTGCTTCAGCTGGTCGAGAGGCTGGGAGGCATGGACCTTTATTTCCATGCCTCCGGCATCGGCCACCAGAACCCTGAGCTGCACGAGGATATAGAGTTACAGACGGTGCAGACCAACGCCGTGGGCTTCGTAGCACTGGTGGGAACGGCCTACCGCTACATGGCTGCCCATGGCGGTGGTCACATCGCCGTCATCAGTAGTATTGCAGGCACCAAAGGCCTGGGACCCGCTCCTAGCTATTCGGCCACCAAGGCTTTGCAGAACACCTACATTGAGGCTCTTGAGCAACTGGCTAATGCCCGCAGGCTCAACATCCGCTTCACTGACATCCGCCCCGGCTTCGTAGCCACCGATCTGCTGAACGACGGCAACAGCTATCCATTGCTGTTGAAGAAAGAGCAGGTGGCGCTCGACATTGTGCGCTCCATTGAGCGCCGTCGTCATGTGCGAGTCATTGACTGGCGCTGGCGGGCCATTACCTGGTTCTGGCGCCGTTTGCCCCGATGTCTGTGGAGACATTTGAGACTAGTAACCAAATGATAATTGCTTGCTGAAATGAAAAAGATATGTTTGTTTGCCATTGCCGCTTTCATGGTCTGCGCAATGGCTTCCTGTTCTGATAAGAACAAGGAGAAGAAAACCGATGCTGATGAGGATGTCACCGAGCAACAGACAGTACAGAAGGACGATGCTCGCCCTGACACTGACGATGACGAGGCAGTGGCCGATGGTGTGGAGGTGGCCCCTGATGACTTGTGGACTGAGGAGGCCGTGGCCGACATGCTGCGTCGCTGTTATGCCGACGTGAGCACCATGTTCACACCACAGCCAGAAGGGAAGGAGCTCGACATTGATTTGGATGCCGTCTACTGCACCAAGCACTGGAACAAGGTGTTGCATCAGGTTTATGAACTTGACGGCCGGCAGAAACGTGCTGAGGACTGTTTCTTCCTCGAGGACGGTCATTGGAACTGCTGGTTGAGTGGTGCAGTCAGCCCTGAGCATATTAAGGTGAATCTGCTCACGGGTAACATGGCCGAGGCCACCTTCCAGCTGACGCATGGCGAAGAATGGATCAGCATGCGTGTGGCATTAGACTTCGAGGATGGCGCATGGCGCATAGACGACTGGCTTCAGATAGGCGACACTGGGCAAAGTATGCTACAGGACATGGAAGACTATCTGAACAGAAATAAATAGCCATACCTGAACAGAAACCACAGGGGCGGAATCAGTAGCGCCGGCAGCATGTTGAGCACTTTCAGCTCTTTCAGCCGCAGCAGGTTCAGACCGCTTCCCAGAATCATCAACCCACCCACAATCAGCAGCTCGGCCATCAGCGCATCGCTCACGGCTTGGCTGCTGATTTTGGCTACCATGTAGAACATTCCTTGCCAGGCAAAAAGTATGGGCGCAGCCAGAATCATCCAGAAGCCATAGGTAGAAGCAAAGATGGTGGACGATACCAGATCGAGCGTGGCATTGGTGAACAGGAATGTGTTGTCGCCCTGTAAGGCAGCTATCACGGGCCCCAGCATGGACAGCGGGCCTATGCAATAGAGCAGTGTGGCCGTCGACAGTCCGTCGGCAAGTCGGTTCCCAGGTTGTTGCTCTCCTCTCTTCTCGCTGACCAGCCGATGGAAGCGGCCGTCCAGGTCCAGTCGCGTGCCGATGACGGTGCCCGCGGCCAGTGCCACGATGAACAGCACGGGGTACTGGCTGCGATGCAAATTGGTGATGGTGGCGTTCAGACCGATGGCCAGCGAAGCCAGTCCCAGGGCATCGTAGAGCCCCACTTTGTATTTCTCTTTGATTCCGCGGTGCAGCAGCGTCCCAATGATGGTGCCTGTCACGATGGCTGCTGTGTTGACGATGGTTCCTATCATGTATGTCCAGTTTTGTGGGTGCAAAATTAGCAATACTTCTCATAATTGCCACTGGTTGCTTTTTCTTTTTTGTATTATTTAACTGCATGCAGATTCTTGAAAAACTCTTCATTTTTAGTTTTACTCATTGATTTTCAGGGTATTACGGTGAAGGGTTCTCAAAGGGTGGCTTGTCCTCTTTTCTAAAAGTTTGGTTCAAAGTGAAAAATGCGGGGGCGGCTGTCGACAAAATGGCGGCGCCCCTTGCTCATGGGGCGCCGACTTTTGAAAATTTGGCGCCGCCTTTTTGGAAAAAGTCAACGCCAAATTGAGAAAAGAAGAAAAGACTAGGTAAAACTAGAAGAACCTGGGAGAACCTGAAAAAAACGCCCCTTCACCATAAGCCTCTGTGAATCAAATACTCAGGTGGCTTGTGAAGAGTTATGTTGAAAACACGAAAAAAGATTTGCAAGTCCTAGATAATCTAGACAATCTAGATAATCTAGTAAAGAAAGCGTGGCTGATCCCCATAGAGTGACCAGCCACGCTTTTGTAGTGCGGAATGCTTACTTCTTGTTCAGAGCAAGGTCGATTTCCACGGCGATGGAAACGGTGGCACCCACCATGGGGTTGTTACCGATGCCGAGGAAGCCCATCATCTCCACGTGAGCGGGAACAGAGCTTGAACCAGCAAACTGAGCGTCACTGTGCATACGACCCAGCGTATCGGTCATGCCGTAGCTGGCGGGACCAGCGGCCATGTTGTCGGGGTGCAGGGTACGACCCGTGCCACCACCAGAGGCTACTGAGAAGTAGGGCTTGCCAGCCAGCACGCGCTCCTTCTTGTAGGTGCCAGCCACGGGGTGCTGGAAGCGGGTGGGGTTGGTAGAGTTGCCGGTGATTGACACGTCAACGTTCTCCTTCCACAGAATGGCCACGCCTTCGCGCACGTCGTCAGCGCCGTAGCACTTCACCTTGGCACGAGGACCGTCGCTGTAGGGCACTTCCTTCACTACCTTCACCTCGCCGGTGTAGTAGTCGAACTGTGTCTGCACATAGGTGAAGCCGTTGATGCGGCTGATGATCATGGCAGCGTCCTTGCCCAGACCGTTCAGGATGACGCGGAGGGGCTTCTGGCGAACCTTGTTGG
>CAMNJH010000084.1 GCA_946541275.1 uncultured Prevotellaceae bacterium | reverse complement strand
CAAGCCGGGAAAGACAGTCGACGCCAGCATACAACTCACGGCTGATGCCTTTGAGTTCTGGGATGCAGAGACGAACACCATGCGGGTAAAGCCAGGCAAGTACGAACTGCTCATTGGTACCAGCTCGGACGATGCTGACCTGAAGAAGCTCACCGTCATGTGAGCAAGGGACTCTCAAAAAGCCAGCCCAAGGAATTAAAAAAAGTTAAACTTTAGACATAAACCCAAGGCACAGGGCAGCTATCTCCCATCTTTTTCGTACCTTTGCACCCGCTTTTCGGCGTAACCGATGGAGGGAAGATAGGAGAGTTGCCCGCTATGTTGCGCAGGAACGATACAACAATTTAATTATTAAGTACTTAAAAATGGATTTAATTAAAGTTGCTGAAGAAGCATTTGCAACCAGCAATCGCGCCAAAGCGCAGGAAGCAGGCCGTAAGTTTGATGAGTTTGCTCCTGGTGACACCATCACTGTTGGTTACAGAATTATCGAGGGTTCAAAGGAGCGTATCCAGCTCTTCCGTGGCGTAGTCATCAAGATTTGCGGTCATGGCGAGAAGAAGCGCTTCACCGTTCGCAAGATGTCGGGAACCGTGGGTGTGGAGCGTATCTTCCCCCTGGAGTCGCCCAACATTGACAGCATCGAGGTGAACAAGCATGGTAAGGTGCGCCGCGCCAAGCTGTACTATCTGCGCAAGCTCACGGGTAAGGCTGCCCGCATCAAAGAGAAGCGCGTTGCTGTAAAGAAGGAGGACTAAGAGAAATCCCTTCGAGAAGATAAAGCACCAATGGCCGAAGGCGGCTGTTGGCGCTTTTCTTTATTAAAGAAAGAACATGTAACAATTAATCATCATACGATGAAAAAAACACTCACTCTCTGCTGCCTGTGCATGATCCAGGCGCTTCTCTGGGCCCAGGGCGGCCCCACCATGGGCTGGAGCTCGTGGAATACTTATGGTGTGAACATCAACGACGCGCTGATTCGCCGACAGGCCGACGCTATGGTGACCAAAGGACTGAAAAACGCAGGCTATGACCATATCAACATTGACGACGGATTCTTCGGCGGTCGCAATGAGGAGACAGGTGAGCTGCTCATCCACCCCACCCGTTTCCCCAACGGACTGAAGCCCGTGGCTGACTATATACACTCAAAGGGGCTGAAGGCGGGCATCTATAGCGACGCTGGTGCCAACACCTGCGGCAACATGTACAACGGCGATGAGCTCAGCGTGAACGTGGGATTCTACAAATACGACCAGCGCGATGCTGACTTCTACTTCAAAGAATGTGGATTCGACTTCATCAAAGTAGACTTCTGTGGCGGTGATGCCCCGCAGAACAAGCAGCACCTGTCACTCGACCCACAGGAGCGCTATACGGCCATCAGCAATGCCATCAAGGCCACCGGGCGCGACGACGTCAGAATGAACGTATGCCGATGGGCCTATCCGGGCACGTGGGTGCACGACGTGGCCTTCTCATGGCGCACCACCCACGACATCAACAACTCCTGGAACTCAGTAAAGGACATCCTGGCGGAGAATCTCTACATGAGTGCCTATTGCTACGACGGATGCTTCAACGACATGGACATGCTGGAGGTGGGCCGCTCCTTATCGGCCGAGGAGGACAAGACCCATTTCGGCATGTGGTGCATCATGAACTCACCGCTGCTCATCGGCTGCGACCTGACCACCATGAATCCTACTACCCGGCAGCTGCTGATTAACAAAGAGCTCATTGCACTCAATCAGGACACACTCTACCAGCAGGCCTATGTGGTGGGAAAGACCAACGGATGCTATATCCTGGTAAGGGACATTGAGAAGCTGAACGGCACCAAGCGCGCCTTTGCCGTCTACAACCCGGGCGACGCCGCACAGAAGGTGGTGGTATCTTTTGCCGACCTCTGTCTGGACGGCACCGTGAAGCTGCGCGACTTGTTCCAGAAGAAAGACATGGGCGAGTTCAGTAAAAGCTACGAGGTGAGCGTTCCTGCCCACGGCACCCGCATCTATCTGGCAGAGGCCGAGAACCGTACAGAGCGCATCCGCTATGAAGCCGAGACGGCTTATATCAGTGACTACCAGGAGCTGAAGAACAATCAGGCGGAGAAGACCGGCATCTATGACTATTCTGATTTCTGCAGCTGCGGTCTCAAGGCCGGATGGCTGGGCCAGAGCGAACAGAACGACCTTGTGTTCCGCGACGTCTACAGCAATGAGGGCGGTGAGTATACGCTAACCATTGGCTACATCTCTGGAGAGAGCCGCACCATTCGCGTCGATGTGAACGGTCAGCGCGTGCAAAGCCTGAGCGTGAACAGCGGCGGCTGGCAGACAGTGGGCAAGAAGAGCCTAAAGGTCAGCCTGCAGAAAGGGCGCAACACCATCCGCCTGTCAAACGCATCAGGCTGGATGCCCGACATTGACTATATTGACTTGGTGACGACCACGCCCAATGCCATTCGTGCTGCTTCAGCCAGCGGAAGACAGAGCGCAGAGCGCTCATTCGACTTGTCAGGACGACCAGCCAATGCGAGCACACCCATTCGCATTCAGAACGGAAAGAAAATCGTAGGCTCTCACGTACGCGTACATTAATCATAGCCGTCCTACTCCGCTCATACATTACAGTTGCATTAACGGCAAAACAGTTAAGTTTCTAAAAAACAAACGAATTTGTTTTGTTCTGCGCTCGATTTTTCGTAACTTTGCAGGCACGAATCTAAAACTTTATTTCTTTATAAAATACAAACTATGGGATTAATTGAACAAATCATTGCGCGTGCTAAGAGCAACAAGCAGCGCATCGTGCTCCCCGAAGCAGAAGAGGAGCGCACACTGACGGCAGCCGACCGTGTGCTGGCCGACGACATTGCCGACCTGATCCTGATTGGCAACCCCGAGAGGGTGCATGCCTTGGCTAAGGAAAAAGGACTCACCCACATTGACAAGGCCACACTGATTGACCCGCTGAACTATGAGAAGAGCGAAGAGCTGGCCCAGCTGCTACAGAAATTGCGCGAGAAGAAGGGCATGACCATTGAGAAGGCCCGTGAACTGGTGAAAGACCCGCTCTACCTGGGCTGTATGATTATTAAGACTGAGGGAGCCGACGGTCAGATCAGCGGCGCCCTGAGCACCACCGGCGAGACGCTGCGCCCCGCCCTGCAAATCATCAAATGCGCTCCTGGCATCACCTGCGTGAGCGGTGCCATGCTGATGATTACGAAGAAGCCCGAATATGGAGAAGACGGCGTGCTCGTAGTGGGCGACGTGGCAGTGACACCTATGCCCGATGCCAACCAGCTCAGCCAGATTGCCGTCTGCACAGCCCAGACCGCCAAGAGTGTGGCCGGCTTTGCTGATCCCCGCGTGGCCATGCTGAGTTTCTCTACCAAGGGAAGCGCCTCGCACGAAGTCGTGGACAAAGTGGTGGAAGCTACCCGTCTGGCCAAGGAGCTCGACCCCACGCTGAAGATTGACGGCGAGCTGCAGGCCGATGCCGCCTTGGTGCCCTCAGTAGGCAAGAAGAAGGCTCCCGGCAGCGACATCGCCGGACAGGCCAATGTGCTGGTATTCCCTTGCCTGGAGGTGGGAAACATTGCCTATAAGCTGGTGCAGCGCCTCGGTGACGCCGTGGCCATTGGCCCTATCCTGCAGGGTATCGCCCGCCCCGTGAACGACCTCTCACGCGGCTGCTCTGTGGAGGATATCTATTATCTGGTGGCCATCACTGCCTGCCAGGCTATGGACGCTAAAAAGTAATAGGCCCTCCCCTATCCCCTCCCTAAATGGAGGGGAGTAATAGTTAAAACAATAGTATAACAAGAAAAAGCAAACGCCCCTACAACTCCCGATAATGTAACTACTCCTCCCCATTTAGGGGGAGGCAGGGAGGGGGTCAGAATTATGAAGATTTTAGTTCTTAACTGTGGCAGCAGTTCTATTAAATATGCACTTTATAATATGGACGACCGCTCGGTGATGACCAGCGGTGGTGCCGAGCGCGTTGGACTGGACGGCGCTTTCGTGAAGGTGAAACTGGCAAATGGTGAGAAAAAGCAGATAAGCCACGACATTCCCGAGCACACTGAGGGCGTGAAGTTCATTTTCTCACTGCTCACCGACCCTGAGATTGGCGTTATCAAGAGTCTGGACGAGATTGATGCCGTGGGCCATCGCATGGTGCACGGCGGCGAGAAATTCAACAAGAGCGTGGTGCTCACTGACGAGGTGCTGAAAGCCTTCGAGGAGTGCTCCGACCTGGCTCCGCTGCACAATCCAGCCAACCTGAAGGGTGTGAACGCTGTGAAGGAGCTGATGCCCGGACTGCCCCAAGTGGGTGTTTTCGACACTGCTTTCCACCAGACCATGCCCGCCAAGGCCTATATGTACGCCATCCCCTTCGAGCTCTACGAGAAGTACGGTGTGCGTCGCTATGGCTTCCACGGGACCAGCCACCGCTATGTGTCGGCTCGCGCTCTGGAGTTCCTGGGCATGAAGCCCGAGGGCACTAAGGTCATCACCTGCCATGTGGGCAACGGCGGTTCCATTGCTGCTGTGGTCGACGGCAAGTGTGTTGACACCTCCATGGGACTCACCCCATTGGAGGGTCTCATGATGGGTACCCGCTCAGGCGACATCGACGGTGGCGCAGTGACCTTCATAGAGAAGAAATGCGGTCTGGATGCCGATGGCATGAGCAATCTGCTGAATAAGAAGAGCGGCGTGGCCGGCATCACAGGCGGAAGCAGCGACATGCGCGACGTGGAGAACGCCGCCAAGGCTGGCGACGAGCGCGCTCAGCTGGCTCAGGACATGTACTTCTATCGCATCAAGAAGTACATAGGCGCCTATGCAGCAGCCATGGGAGGCGTTGATGTCATCGTCTTCACCGCGGGCGTGGGTGAGAACCAGATTGGCATGCGCTCGGCCGTCTGCCAAGGGCTGGAATTCCTCGGCGTGAAGTTCGACGAAGCCAAGAACAATGTGCGTGGCGAAGAGGCAGTCATCTCGGCCGATGACTCTAAGGTGAAGGTCGTCGTCATCCCCACTGATGAGGAGCTGATGATTGCTACAGATACTATGAATTTGCTATAATTCTGACTCAATTTGTCCGGAAATTGTAAAAAATAGCAAAAAAACATTGCCATTTGAAAAAAAATGCTTATCTTTGTCGCGGAATGACAAATATAAGCATTTTTTTTTGAAGGAGTAATGCCGAAAATCCTGTAAAGAGTAGGCATCATTAAATAACTAAAAACACATGAAAAAGCTTTTATTTTCTGTTGCCACCGCTTTGATGATGGGTTTGGCAGTTACTTCTTGCGGCAGCAAGGACAGAGCCGACAAGATGCTCGATGACATGGAGAAGATTGTTGAGAAGATGGAAAAGATCCAGGCATCTGACGACAAGGCTAAAGCCTTCGAAGTACTGGGCGATCTGGCAAAGCTGGGCGAAGAATACAAGGACCTGAATGAAGAAGATTTCACCGATGCCCAAAAGAAGAGGGCTGAGGAGCTGACCAAGAGGATGGATGCTGTCAAATAGCCATTGACGACAATACACGCGAAGTGCATAGCAAAAAACACTTCCATCAAAATGAATTAGCATGATAGAATCAGTACTTCCTGAATCGCATGATGATTGAGGGCAAGAATATTCTATCTAGCTAATTCTATTTCACTTAACTTATTGAAACATTCAAAAGGAGTAATGCCGAAAATCCTGTAAAGAGTAGGCAAATTGTTATCATAAAAAGAATATGAAAAAAATGATTTTGGCTGCTCTTGCAGCATTTGTGATGGGCTTCGGTTTCATGTCGTGCGGAGACAAGGCCCAGAAGAACAACGCTGCCGACGAGAAAGCAGCCCCTGAGAAGGAAGCTACTGAGCAGGTTGCCAAGGATGACACCCCCGAAGGAAAGATGCTTGGTCTCTTCTCTAAAATGGTGACTCTGGTGAAAGAAACCCACATCAAGTCGGCTGACGACGTGAAGTCTTTCCTGAGCGACTTGAAGGATATTCAGTCAAAGATTGAGGTTCTGGCTAAAGAGAACGAGGAAAGAGAACTGCCCAAGGAAGTTGAGGAGAAGCTGGAAGATCAGTTCAACAAAATGCAGGAAGAGCTCAATCCCGAGATGGAGCGCGTCGTGAAGGAGATTTCTTCTCTTAAAGCCTCAGACCTGGAGGGCATTGACCTGTCAGAGCTTGGCCTGTAAATAAAGGTTACCCACTACACTGTTGTAGTCTAATACATATTCATCCCCCAATGCCAGTCTGGCCTTGGGGGATGAATCGTCATAGATAAACGTCCGTTTTAAACCCGAAACGACGGCTACGGATGGCTCTCGCCCTCAATATACTGCGACATGAACAGATGCTCGCCGTCATAGACGACATAGCTGAAGTGGCTGATCCAGTCGCCCAGTATGACAACGCGAGCTTTCTTTGTGAGCTGAAGATCCACTTCAATATGCCGATGGCCATAGATGAAATAGTCAACGTTTGAATGATACTGGATGTAATGCTTGGTGTAGAGAATGAGGGGCTCACGATCCTCTCCCATGTAGGCGGGCTCCTCGCCGCCGGGCCGCTTCAGGCGTGAATGCTTAGCCCAGGCCTGCCCGAACCAGACGCCCCATCGGGGATGAAATGCCGAGAAGCCGCATTGGCAAAGGCGATTGTGGAATAGCCACTTGATGAACTTGAATTTCTTGTTCGTATCGCCCAGCCCGTCGCCATGCGCTAAATAGAAAATCTTTCCATAGAGTTCAACAGTCTGAGGCTGTTTGTGCAGGATTACTCCACACTCATGCTCCAGATAGTCGTAGGCCCAGATGTCGTGATTGCCAGTGAAGAAATGCACTTCCACTCCCATGTCGGTCAGCTCGGATAGCTTTCCCAAGAAGCGGGTATAGCCACGAGGTACGACATACTTGTATTCGTACCAGAAGTCAAACATATCACCCAGCAGATAAACGGCAGCGGCCTTTGTCTTGATGCTGTCAAGGAAGCGCACCAGTCGTCGTTCCTGCATGCGCTGGTGCGGAATGGCCCACGACCCAAGATGGGCATCGGAGAGGAAATAGATTGGCTTCATCTTCTTGTGGCTTTTAGTCTTGTTGCAACGCTACACTAGTCGAATCCCAGTTCAACGCGGGCTTCCTCGGTCATCATTCCCTGGTCCCAAGCGGGCTCGAACACCAGATTGACACTGGAACTGGTGACGCCCTCCACGCTCTCCACCTTCGTGCGTACATCCTCTAATATAAAGTCGGCAGCGGGACAGTTGGGAGCAGTGAAGGTCATATCGATATCTACTGAAGCATCGTCTTGCACGTCAATTTTGTAAATCATTCCCAGGTCATAGATATTCACTGGGATTTCCGGATCGTAGACGGTTTTCAGGACATCCACAATTCGTTCTTCTATCTGAATCTTTTCTTCCTGTGTCATAACAGCTGCAAAGATACGAATAAAAATTCATATTGCACCCATTGTCCGGTGTTTTTTTATTGCAACTATTCTTCCTCAATGTCGGGATATTCCTCGGCATCGGCATAGTCCATGTGGACATTGCAATTAATGAAATCTACATTCTCAGTGATATCGTCATGATGATGCTCAATCTCACAGTTCTTCAACGTCACCTTGCCATAGCACATGAAGAGCTGCCCGCGGTTGTTGGAGAACTTGCAATCGTCAAAGTTCACATCACTGCAGCTTTCGTCCACATTGATTCCCATGCCATTGCTGTAAATCTGGCAGCGCTTGAAGCGAATGTCGCTCGATGCCTCCAGCACTACGCCAAACTCGCTGCATCCATAGAGATGCGTGTCATACACCCGAATCAGCTCCGAGTTACTCGTTGACAAGCCATCCACGCCACAGCCGAAGAGATGACACTTGTGGATGTCGACATCCTTGCACCGATAGAACGTAAGCACGTCGCCCACGCAATCGCCCGTTTCGGTATGTCCCATCGTGAAGTTCCTGACACTGACGGCCTTGCAGCGCACGAACTTTATGACGTCGGCATAGCGTGGCGTAACAACAAGGTAGCCCTCGCCCTTGGCAGCAATGGTCAGATTGCTGAGGCCGGCCACAACCAGCTTGTTGCCGTCGTACTCCACTTCAAAGAACACGCCATTGTCATCACGCTCTTCTCCATTTTTCATGAAGTTCTCAAGCCGTCCCTCCTCTATCAGATCATTCAGCGCCCCAGTGATGTTGAGTGAGTTGTCGGTCGTCACCATCACGCAGCGGTTGCTCTGTAGCGCCTGAATGAAGTCACGGGCCGTGTGGACCTCAACGGTATCAATCACCAGTCCCTCTTCCTCATCGTCATCCGCCGGAGCCATCACTTCTTCTTCCTCATCGTCCATATCGTCTTCATCCGTGGCGCGATGCTTTTTATCTTTGCAGTTGGAGAACATCACCATGGTCATGAAAGCGAAGACGACCATTGTCAAAATAGTTACAGTTTTTTTCATTGTTTTTCTTATTAGTTAATTCAGACTTTTCCTTCTTCGTGATAAGAGTAGTACAGCCCATCAGCTATAATCACATGGTCCATGAAGTGCAGCCTCATCAAATCACATGCTTTTTTGATGCTGTAGGTCAGGGTATCATCGGCCTTGCTGGGGACGATGCTGCCACTGGGATGATTATGACACACCACAAGAATGGTGGCATTGGCCAGCACCGCCTCGCGGATGATGATGCGAATGTCGACCGTCACTTCCGATATTCCGCCGTGTGCTATCTTGATTTCCTTAATCAGCCGATAGCTCTGGTTAAGCAGCAAGACCCAGAATTCCTCGGTGTCCAGATCCTGCATCTTGGCATGCATGTGCCGATATACCTTGGTGGCTGTCTCCAGCGCCGGTCGCTCTTCCGGTGCCTCAGCCTGCCGGCGCTTGCCCAGTTCACAAGCTGCCAGGATGGTGATAGCCTTTGCCTCGCCTATGCCTTTATAGTCCATCAGCTGCCTGATGGTCATCTTGCCCAGGGAGTTCAGATTGTTCTTGCAGCCATTCAGCACGGTCTGCATCAGCTCCACAGCACTGACGCCTGGCGTACCTGAGCCAATGAGGATGGCCAGCAGCTCGGCATTGCTCAGCGCATGAGGACCCTTGTCGCGCAGTTTCTCGCGTGGCTGGTCGTCTTCAGCCCAATGGGCAATGGTGAGTTTTTCGTTCATTTGTAGAAATTCTTTTCAAACGCCTGAAACTCATTCTTACCCAGTATGCAGCGCTTCCACCAAGCCTCAATGAAGCCAAGGCCATAGCCCATCAGCTGCACGAATGCGGCAGGGACGCTGAGCAGCCCTACCCTAAGGCTACGGTTCTTGATGCTGCTATCCACAAAGATGAGGAAGCTATAGCACAGAAGAGGGAGCAGCGCCAATACGCAGAGGCAGAAGCCCACGCCCTGGTGCATATTGTCAGTAGGGCGCAAACCGAAATGGTCGAGCCATTCGCCATAGGCAAAGAGCGAGGCACCCAGCAGGAAGAGCATCACCAGCCCGATGACGCCCACAGTGAAGACGGTGGGCAGCAGGTGCACCAACTTCAACGTGCCAGGATGACGCTTGGTGAGATTGATGCGGGCTATTCCACTGTTGTACACCTGACGGAAGAACTTGCGGAAGTCCGTACGGCGCTTGTGCCACACCCATGCCGAGGGCAGCAGGCGCGTCTTGTGGTCTGCCTCCACAATGCGGTAGCTGAAGTCAATGTCTTCGCCGAAGCGCATCTTTGAGAATCCCCCCAGCTGCTGATATACCTCACGGCGTATGCCCATGTTGAACGAGCGGGGGTAGAACTTGTCCAAGGCACCTTTCTGACGTCCGCCCCTGATGCCGCCAGTGGTGAAGAAGCTCGTCATGGAATAGCTGATGGCTTTCTGCACTGGCGTGAAATCAGGATGGGCAGCATCTGGCCCTCCCCATGCATCACATGGAGTCTCCGCCAGTTCCTTGTCAACATTGGCAAGATAATCGGGCGGCAGCACCACATCAGAGTCCAGCACAATCAGCCAATCCCCCTGAGCCCGCTCAGCGCCATAGTTGCGGCTCTGTCCGGGCCCGCTGTTCTGCTTGTAGTAATAATGCAAATCAAGGATGCCTGCAAACAGGTTGCAGACATCCTTGCATGTTTTCTCGCTTCCGTCTTCCACAATAATCACCTCGAAGTCGCCATGTGACTGCTGTGTCAAACTGCTCAGCAGTTCGCTGACTTCGTCGGGTCGGTTGAAGACGGGTACGATGAGTGAATATCTCATTACTCCTTGGCGCGAGCCAGATAAGAGCCGTCACGGGTGTCCACCTGAATCAAGTCGCCCTCGTTGATGAACAAGGGGACGCGCACCTCGGCTCCAGTCTCCAGCGTGGCGGGCTTCAGCGTGTTGGTAGCTGTGTCACCCTTGATGCCAGGCTCTGAGTGTGTCACTCGGAGAATAGTCTTCACAGGCATTTCTGCATAAAGGATAGTACCGTCGGTGGTGTCAGAAATCACCTCCACGATGTCACTCTCCTTCATGTACTCATGGCCGATCACAAGTTCGTTGTCAATGGGTATCTGCTCGTAAGTCTCCTGGTTCATAAAGATGCGTCCCGACTGGTCTTCATACAGATACTGATAGGGACGACGCTCAATGACCACGTCTTCCAGTTTTTCACCGATGTTGAAGCGGCGCTCCAGCACGCGGCCGTCACTCACGTTCTTCAGCTTGATAATCATGATGGTGTTACCCTTACCCGGCTTGCGATGCTGGAAATCAATGCAAACCCAAATGCCTCCGTCCATGCGGATGGCCGTTCCTTTCTTAATGTCTTGTGAGTTAATCATACAATAATTATAATGTTATTACTTGCTTTCAAGGTGCAAAGGTACGCATTTTCCCGAAAAAAACATAAAAACTTTAGCTAAATTTCAAATATTTCTTGCATAATTCAAAAGATTTGTGTAATTTTGCAGCCCGAAATGTGGGTTTACCTGCTTTTTCGAACGAGAAATAACAATAAATACATAAAGAAACAGAACGATGAAAAGAACATTTCAGCCCCACAACCGCCGCCGCGTGAACAAGCATGGTTTCCGCGAGCGCATGGCCACAAAGAACGGGCGCCGCGTGCTGGCTTCACGCCGCGCTAAGGGCCGCAAGAAGTTGACCGTATCCGACGAGCATCACGGCAAGTAAACCGCCGCCACCTCTTTAGGCACGACCAATAAATGGGACAGCAATGCTTTCTGAAGTATGCTATCCCATTTGTTTTATATATAATAAGGTTACTCACTTTTCGCAAGCTTCACATCCTCAACATTAAGGAGGAGAGAGGGCATCTCTTCTGCTTTTTGTTTTATCATATTAATGCGTTACTTCACCATCATCTTTCTCGCACCTTGATTGGTGCGGATGATGTTCATACCCTTCTTGAGCCTCTCAAGTCTGCGCCCGTCGATGGAGAAGATAGCGGTTCCCTCTTCATTAGCATAGACTGGACTAATGGTGGATAGATCGTTGAAGCCTAGGATTGTTCCAAACCTGTTCCAGGGCGAGATGGTTTTGTAATTGTTTACAAGTCCATCATTCACTTTGAGAATTGCCGATTCTGTGTCCGTGCCATCAAAGCTGTCACTATCAGCCAGTGGTACAGACTCTGCATAGCACTCGATGGTTAACGGTTCAGCTGAAGCTCTTGAGCGGGTACTTGCCCCTTTGCCTATACCAGCAAAAGCCCTGCTGCCAATAGTCTTAATGCCCTTTCCAAGAATTAGTTTTCTAATGCTGTTGCAGCCATCGAAAGCACATGCCATGATTGTCCTGATGCTATCTGTGATAGTAAGTGAGGTAATCTTATTGCAGCCTTTGAAGGCTCCCTCCCCTACAACAGTTATCTTATAGGTCTTTCCGTTAATAATAACGGTAGCAGCAATCACCACATCGCCCTTAGCATCAATAATACTGATCAGAGTCACGCCATCATCATTTATCTCATAGGTCACTCCGTCTACCTCATAGTGTGCCTTAGTGAAACTGCCTGTTACCGTCACGTTCTCTGCGGGCATAATTTCTGGAATAGGACTCCAACCTGAGAAGGTATAACCTTCCTTGGTAGGCAAAGGCTCCGGGGTAATAGCCGAGCCATATTCTACTTCGTAGGATTTGTACTCAGCACCA
>CAMNJH010000083.1 GCA_946541275.1 uncultured Prevotellaceae bacterium | reverse complement strand
CCGGTAGCACCAGTAGCATTTCCGGTAGCACCAAACCCAAACGAATATGCACCCGTAAGAAGCTCTACGACAGACCGTTACAGCAGCCAGTAGCACTTGTAGCACCTATTTTCGCGCAAAATGCGCGCGCGTACGCGAGAAAAACCAGGAAAAATGCGGGAAACAATCTACAGAAAGACACCCCCTCCCCAGCCAGGAACGGCCGGGGAGGGGGTGTGGTTTGACAGTTTATCGTCTGTTAAGGATTTTCTTACCGTTGCGAATGATGATTCCACGATAAGAGGCGTCCACTTTCTGGCCCGACAGGTTGAAGATGGCTGCCGGCTGATGTTCGTCATCGGCCACCTCGTCAATGCCTGTGTTCCTAGTACAGATGAGCTTTATCTTGTCAATATTGCAATAAGCCCCATTGATGGTGATGCGCAGCGTGACCTGACCTTCAGGCAGGTTGGCGCTCAGCTTGCCCTTCACCACGCGGTAGGTGTCCCAGTTTCCACCATTGGGCACGTTCACCTTACACAGATTTGTCACCTTACCGTCACTGACGCGTGCCAGGGTGAAAGCAGAGTTGTCAGCACCTGATGACACGGTGGCCTCGTACGAGTATTCGCCTGGCTCCACCACATTCACCGTGTACTCCAGCCACTCGTTGGCAGCGGTGTAGCCTATGGCATGGCCGTTGTTTCCAGTGACAATGTCAACGCCCTCGTTGTCCGAGCGATAGCTGGCCTTGCCTTCGTCGGTATCATCCGAGTCGTGGAAGGTGAATCCCTCGCCGCCTATGTCGAAGTTCTCGGCCTCGAAGGTGCCCGGAATGCTGACAGTCCTGTAGGGGGAGCGCTTCTTGTTGACGGTCAGCACGTAGTTCACTATCTTCGACTGCCGTCCCTCAGCATCGATGGCAATGGCCATCAGATTCACGGTTCCCGTGGCGGTGGGCTTGTAGGTGGTCTCGAAGGGAGCCTGCGTGAGCGACTTCTGCAGCATGCTGTTCACGTAGAGCCTCACGGTGCTGATGGTGCTAGTGGCCGACGATGCTTCGAAGGTTATAGTCGAATTGGTGTTGATGGTGGCGGGCGACGGGTCCACCTTCATGGTCAGCTGTATGTTCTCGTCCACCTCAATGCGCTTGAATACAATCTTGTCAACATTGAAACCGCTCTTCAGCACGTTCAGTCTGAGAATCTGCGTTCCCTCCTCCAGCGGCAGCTTCAGTCGGCCGTGCATCACCTTGTAGGTATCCCAGTTGCTGGTCTTCGCCACGTCTAGCGTTCCCGTCAGGGGGGTCAGCCCATCGTTGCTGCTCAGCTCCAGGCTCATCTGCCCGCCGCCGTCCTGCGATGAGATGTAGGCATCGTAGGAATACAGTCCAGCCTCCTTTACGTTCACCGTGTACTCCAGCCACTCACCTCCGGCCGTATAGCCGATGGCATAGCCGCCGTTGCCGTTGACAATGTCCACTCCACCGCCGTCAGTGCGATAGGCCGTTGTTCCCTCGTTCTTCGTATCGGAGTCATGATAGCTGATGCCGTCGGCCCCTGCGTCGAAGTTCTCGGCTTGCAGCGTACCCGGCAGGTCGGTGCCACCCTTATAGGGCGAGCGGGGCTTGTAGGCTGTGAAGCCCGACAAGCGCTCGTAGGTGGAGCCATCGGTAGCCACCACCACGGCCTTCAGGTTGTACTTGCCCAGGTTCTCGGGAACGTATTCCGTGACGTAGGGAGCCTCTGTCATGGTGACGAAGAGCTTATTGTTCACGTAGAGGTCCACATGGTCAATGGTCTTGGTCTTCAGCCGGGCGCGCACCTCAATGCTGACGTTGTCGTTCTGCGTCACGCTGAGTGCACTGGGCTTCACGTAGACCGATGCTTCCTTCTTCATGCCTGGGAAGGGGCTCTTGGCGTTCTTGGCGGCATCGGTCTGCATGTATTCACGCAGCCAGGTCATGGCTGGGCGGTCCTTACCGTCGCGGATGATGCCCGAGTTGCCATCGGTGGTCCAGGTGGCGCCATAGATGTAGCCCCACAGGGTGATGCCAGCGCAGTAGTCCTGCTCCCACATATAGGGAATCTGCTCCTTGTAACGCTGCAGCTGCAGGTTGTCATCGCTGGTGCCAATGTCATACTCCGTGCTGTACATAGGCATTTTCAGCGCGTTCTGAATCTCGTTCATGGCGCTTTTGAAACTACTCACGTTCATGTCGGTCAGGTCGTGGCTCTGGCATCCATAGGCATCAATGGGCGCACCGGCATCACGCAGTGTGCGCACCAGGTCAATGAACTGCTGGCGCTGCCACTGGAACGTGTTGTAGTCGTTGTAGATGAGGATGGCATCCGGCCAGCGCTCGTGGGCCATCTCGAAAGCCTTGATAATCCAGTCGAAGCCTGTCTTGCCATCGCCACCCAGTGCAGCCTTGTAAGGAGCGGGCTGGTGACCAGCCACGGCCTCGTTCACCACATCAATGAGGGGCAGGTCGGGATAGTGGGCTTTCAGCGCGTCCATCCACTCCTCTATGGCCTTGTACTGCTCAGCCGTTGAGAGGCTGTTCAGCCAGTTGGGGTACTGAGCACCCCAGATGAGGCAGTGATGCTTATAGGGGAAGCCGTGCTGCTTGGCATAGTTGTAGGCCTTGTCAGCACCACTGAAATTGAAGCTGCCTCGACGCGAGCCTTCAATGGCATCCCACTTTGACTCATTCTCAGGCGTAATCTGGTTCCACAGGGTGTAGAACTTCTCTTTGCCATAGTCCACATTATAGCGTGTGGTGATGTTACCCAGGAATTTGTCGGGATTTGACGACAACTGGGCACCGCTCTTTGCAGGCAAAAGAAAGGCTGCCACCAGCAGCAAGCTGCCGGCAGCTACACGGAAATGATTCATATAAAAAAGCGTTTTAGTTATTTTCACGACGCAAAGGTACTCCTTTTTTCCGGAAAGAACTTTGCGCTGTGTCTCAAATACGTCTTCTTTTGTTTCAGGCTTACTTCATCCGCCACTCGCCGCCGCATTTCACCATAGGCACCACTATCTGCTCTTTCGTGCCATCGCCGTATGAAAGAGCCAGGAACACCTGCATCAGCTGCAGAGTAGTGTCGGCCTGGGCACGCACTATTTCCACGCTCCTCACGCCCTGGTGCGCCTGTTCCACCTGATGGGCATGATGCCTGTAGGTCTCTAGCAGCTCCTGGCGGAATCCCTCGGGCATCTCGTCCACATTGGCACGCCCCTTGAGGAATGTTTCTGCCTGGTTACTATAGAGAGCCTCGTAGCACTGCTGGGCTTGGTGCGAGGCGGCCTCCTCGTCCGTAAGGGACTTTGGCTCTCCCGAACAGGCCATTAAGGCCAGCCCAGCCATGCATAAAACGTGGCCAAACCGTGTAGAACCGTGGCTCATTTCTGGCGTACAAAGATATTAATCGGTGTCCCCGTCAGTGTCCAGTTCTCGCGTATCTTATTCTCCAGGAAGCGCTTGTAGGGCTCCTTTACATATTGGGGAAGATTAGCATAGAAGATGAAGGTGGGAATCTGCGTGTCGGGCACCTGACTGACATACTTGATCTTGATGTACTTGCCCTTGATGCTGGGCGGCGGCGTGGCTTCAATCAGGGGGAGCATCACCTCGTTGAGCTTCGTAGTGCCTATGCGTGCCTTGCGGTGCTGGTAGACCTCCTTGGCGGTCTCCAGCACGCGGAAGATGCGCTGCTTGGTCAGGGCCGATGCAAAGATGATGGGGAAGTCTTTGAAGGGTGCCATGCGGCTCATGATGGCATTCTTGAAGGTGTCGATGGCCACTTGCGACTTGTCTTCCACCAGATCCCATTTGTTCACCACCACCACCAGACTCTTGTTGTTCTTCTGGATGAGCTGGAAGATGTTCATGTCCTGAGCCTCGATGCCTCGGGTGGCATCAATCATCAGGATGCACACGTCGCTGTTCTCAATGGCACGGATGGAGCGCATCACACTGTAGAACTCCAGGTCCTCGGTGACCTTGTTCTTACGCCGTATGCCAGCCGTGTCAACCAGATAGAAGTCGAAGCCGAACTTATCATAGCGGGTGTAGATACTGTCGCGTGTAGTGCCGGCAATGTCGGTCACGATGTGCCTGTCCTCGCCAATGAAGGCATTGATAAGGCTTGATTTTCCCACGTTCGGGCGTCCCACCACTGCAAAGCGGGGGATGCCTTCCTCCAAGTCGTCGCCCTGGCTCTGTGGCAACAGCTCAAGCACCTTGTCCAGCAGGTCGCCGGTCCCGCTGCCCGTAGCTGCACTGATGCAATAGGGATCGCCCAGTCCCAGCTTGTAGAAATCGTACTGTCCGTACAGGTCTTTTCCGTCGTCGGCCTTGTTGGCCACCAGCAGCGTGGGCAGCTTGGCACGCCTCAGGATCTGGGCCACGTCCTGGTCCCAGTCGGTGACGCCGTTCTTGATGTCACAGAGGAAGAGCACCAGGTCGGCCTCCTCAGTGGCAATGACTACTTGCTTGCGTATTTCCTCCTCAAAAATATCGTCGCTATTGACCACCCATCCGCCAGTGTCAACTACTGAGAACTCGCGCCCGCACCATTCGCATTTGCCGTATTGACGGTCGCGCGTCGTGCCAGCCTCATCGCTCACAATAGCCTGCCGGCTTTTAGTCAGTCTATTAAACAATGTGGACTTCCCCACATTGGGACGCCCCACTATCGCTACCAGATTTCCCATAACTTTTAAGTATTTTGGGTGCAAAGATACAAAATAATTATGAATTATGAATTGTGAATTGTGAATTATTTCGTATCTTTGCACACAAAATTAATATTATAGTATGATGAAACAACTGTTTTTAATGCTTGCGCTCATGTTCAGCATGACGGTAAGCTCCCAAGATGCCGAGGCACTCTACAACGAAGGCAAGGCACTGTACGATGCCAAGGACTATGTGGCCGCTCTGGCCAAGCTCAAGCCGGCTGCTGAGAAGGGGCACAAGAAAGCCCAGTACCGCGTCGGCCGCTGCTACGACAAAGGCCACGGAGTGGAAGAGAACAATCAGGAAGCCTTCAAATGGTATTCAAAATCAGCCCAGCAGGGATATTACAAGGCTGAATACCAGTTGGCCCGTGCCTATATCAAAGGAAAGGGTGTGACTGCCGACGAGAAGAAAGCCCGCTCATGGGTGAAGAAAGCCGTGGGAGGCAAAAAGCATGGAGCCGAAATGCTGGAGGAAATCAAGAACGACGCGGCTGCTGGCGACAAGACCGACAAGCGGCTGCTGGAACTGCTGGGAAAATAGCCTTTCCCTCTCTCTTACAGGAGGAACATGCGTATCGTACCATCACTAACATGCCTAGGAGCAAGCGTTACGTCTTACTGATTATCTGGTGCTTTGCCATCACCGCTTTTTCCCAGCAGCGCTCGCTGTCGGGTCGTCTGCTTGATGCCGAGACGGGGCAGCCCATTGAATATGCCTCACTGCGTCTGACCGAGAGTGGGCTGTGGGCCATCAGCGGCCAAAAGGGTGCCTTCACCTTCAAGGAAGTGCCTCAGGGGAAAGACGTGCTGACCGTGCAATGCCTAGGGTACGAGAAGTATGTGCAGGAGGTGAACATCGGAACCAAACAGGCGGAGCTCCTGGTGCGCCTGCATCCAGCCAACCTGAAGGTGAGCGAGGTGACGGTGGTGGCCCGCCGCAAGCAGGACGAAGCCACCACAAGCTATACCATTGACCGCCATGCCCTGGACCAGCAGCAGTTGCTGAACCTGAGCGATTTGGCGGTGCTGCTGCCTGGCGGCAAGACCACCAATCCTTCACTGATGGACGACAGCCGCCTCGCCCTGCGTAGCAGCAGTCAGGAAAAGGGCAACGCCTCATTTGGCACCGCCATAGAAGTGGACGGCATGCGACTGGACAACAATGCTGCCACAGGCGAGACGATGGGAGCATCAACTCGGGCCTTGAGCACCGCCGACGTGGAAAGCGTAGAGATTGTAACGGGTATTCCATCGGTGGAATATGGCGACCTAAGCAATGGAATCGTCAAAGTCAACACGCGGCGTGGCAAATCACCGTTCATCATCGAAGGAAAGCTGAACCAGCACACACGCCAGGTGGCCGTCAACAAGGGAGTCTCGCTGGGGCAGGGAGGGGTGCTGAACACAGCCTTGGAGCACGCCCGCTCTTTCAGTGACATTGCCTCGCCACATACTGCCTATCAGCGCAATATCCTGTCCCTGCGCTATTCAAACAGTTTTATGCAGCAATCCACTCCGCTGACGCTGTCAGTCGGACTCACAGGCAATGTGGGCGGCTATAACTCGGAGGCCGATCCCGACGAGGAGCTTGACGACTACTCCAAAGCCCGCGATAATCTGTTCAGGGCCAACCTCGATGCACAATGGCTGCTTAACAAACCCTGGATTACCAACCTGCAGCTTCAGGCTTCCTTTTCCTATCAGGATCGGCGCCAGGAGCACTATTCACATGCCAGTAGTGCCTCTACACAGCCTTATATCCATGCCCGTGAAGAAGGCTACCACATTGCCGACCTCGGCCCCACGGGCTATTGGTATGTGCTCAGTTTCCATGACTCCAAGCCCATGGCCTGGAGTACCAAACTGAAGGGAGAAAAGAACGCATCGTTCTCCATCGGGGAGTCCAAATGGCGCAGCCATCTTATGGCAGGCTTGCAATGGAGCGGCAGCAGGAACGCCGGTCGTGGCACCTACTATGACGACCCTGCGGTGACTCCCACTTGGCGTGAATACCGCTATGACCATCTGCCCGCCATGAACAATCTGGCCCCATACGCAGAAGAAAAGCTCTCGCTGTCCACCTCCGAGCGCCTGGGCGCAGCGCTGCAAGTGACCGCCGGCATGCGAGGCGACATCACTATCATCAGCGGGTCGGACTATGGCACTGTCAGCAGTCTGTCGCCGCGCTTCAATGGGCGCTACATCTTCTGGCGCGACAGGCATGAGCAATGGGTAAGCCATCTGGAGCTGCACGCCGGATGGGGCAAAAGCGTCAAGCTGCCATCCATGCAGGTGCTCTACCCCACCCCATCCTACAGCGACCTGCTCAGCTTTGCTTCCACCTCAACCATTGACAACACATCCTATTATGCCTACCATACTTATCCCACGCTGGCCCAATATAATCCTTCCCTGCGCTGGCAGTACACCGACCAGACGGATCTGGGCGTTGAGCTGAATATGAAAGGAACACGCATCACCATTTCCGCCTTCCACCACCAGACCAACCGCTCGTATATGTCAGCTCGCACCTATACGCCTTTCACCTATCGATATACGAGCCAGACGGCAGTTCAGCAGAGCGGCATCCCTGCCGAGGAACGCCAGTTCAGCATCGACCAGCGCACGGGCACCGTCACCGTCTATTCGTCACAGAACCCTGCGCTCAGCGTGGAGCTGCCCTTCACCGACCGCCGGACCTATACCACCAACCAGCATTACCAGAACGCCACCCCGCTGCATCGCTACGGGCTGGAGTGGCTCGTCGACTTTGCCCAGATTCATGCTCTGCACACCCAACTGCGGCTGGATGGCAATTTCTATTACTACAAAGGCACTGACGACGTGCTCTTTGCCGATGTCCCACTGGGCGTCAGCAATGTAATGAGCGATGGCCAGCCCTACCAGTACGTAGGCTATTATCGGGGCAGCAACACCAGCAGCGCCGGCAGCAGCGCCAGTGCCTCAGTGAGCAATGGCGCCCTGCAAAAGCAGCTGAACCTGAATGCCACACTGACCACCCACATACCCCGTATACGCCTCATCATGGCGTTACGCGTAGAGAGCTCGCTCTATAGCTATCGTCGCGCCCTTAGCGAGTTCGACCATGCCCCCCGTGGCTATATGCTCGACGAGGCAGGCGAATACTTCGGTCAGCCTTACGACGCTATCGAACGCGACAAATACGTAGTCATCTATCCTGAGTACTATTCCACCTGGGACAACCCTGCCGAGCGGCTGCCTTTTGCCGAGCGGTTCCTCTGGGCCCGCGACAACGACCCATCGCTCTACAGCGACCTGTCAAAGCTCGTTGTGCGCTCCAACTATGCCTACACCATGAACCCTAACCGCCTGAGCAGCTATTGGTCGGCCAACTTCAGCGTGACAAAGGAGATTGGCGACCACATCTCACTGTCGTTCTACGCCAACAATTTTCTGAACAGCATGCGTCGAGTGCACTCTTCGCAGACTGACCTGGAGACGTCGCTCTTCGACAGCAGCTACATACCCGCTTATTACTACGGGCTTTCGCTCAGGCTGAAGATATAATAATGAGAAGTAAGAGAAATGAGGAATGAATTCATGATAAGGATATGGGCATGGGCCGCCTGCCTGCTAGGGGCCTTCACGGCATGCAGCTACGATGAGTCGCTCGACCTTTGCATGCTGCAGGTGCAGGTAGCCTACCAGAAGGCATCATTTGGCGAGCCCAACGATGCCAAGGTCCGCGTTGAGCTGAAAGACCAGCATGCGCAGATTTTCGTCGACTCCACCAGCACCGCCGACCGCATAGCCCGCTTCCTGGTGCCCCCCGGCGTCTACGAGGCCAGCACCACCGCTTCTTATGTCGATACCACCGATGCCACCTGGTGGCGCTATAACTTCAATGGCGTGAAGAGCCAGATTGTGGTCTCACCCGACAGCCTGAACCAAGTAGAGATGCTGGTCAGGGTGTCGCGTAAGCGCGTCGTTCACTAACACCGGAAAAGAACAACAAGTAACAATATGAAAGATAAAAGCATACTCATAGGACTGCTCATAGCGATAGGCTGCCTGGCGTCCAGCCCCCTCAGGGCGCAGTCATGGAAGCTGGTCATCAGCAAGACCGACGGCACGTCAGTTGAACTGACCACCACCGACGTCAAGGACATCCAGTTCGTTGAGGACGAAGAGCTGCCCGTGCTGGAAGACAAGAACGCCGACCAGATTATCATTAAGGAAGTCTACAACGGCGGCTGCCCCAAGGACGACGGCAGCGGTTTCTTCCAGATGGACAAGTGCATCGTGCTCTACAACAACTGCCCGCAGCAGATAGTGGCCAACAACCTGTGCTTTGGCTTTGCCACTCCCTACAACAGCCAGGCCAACAACACCTGCTACGACGCCAGCGGTCAGCTGGTCTACGAATCCGAGGGGTTCACCCCCGCGCTGAACGGCATTTGGTACTATCCCCACTCGCTGGTCATCGAGCCCTACAGCCAGGTGGTCATCAACGTGCAGGGCGCCATCGACAACACGCTCACCTATTCACAGTCGGTCAACTACGCCAACCCCGCCTATTACTGCATGTACGACCCCGAAAGCGGTTATCAGAACACCAGCTACTACCCCCCCCCTGCCGATGTCATACCCACATCCCACTATCTCAAGGCCGTGAAGTACGGCCAGGGCAATGCCTGGGCGCTCAGCGTCTTCTCCCCCGCCCTGTTCATTTTCCAGGTGCAGGGCACCACGCCCAGAGAGTATGCCACCCATGCCGACAACCTGTGGTATGAGCCCGGCGTGGCCCAGGACGATATCCACGCCTGCATCCGCGTACCCAATGAGTGGATTATTGACGCCGTGGAGGTGTTTGCCGCCGCCGACAAGGAGAAAGACCAGAAGCGGCTCTCGTCCGAGATTGACGGAGGCTATGTCTACCTGACCAACAAGCAGGGCCATTCGCTCTATCGCAATGTAGAAGCCGAGGAGACGCAGGCCCTGCCCGAGAACAGCGGCAAGCTGGTGTATGGCTACTCGCTGGGCTCCGAGACCACCGACCCCAGCGGCATTGACGCCGAGGCCAGCATACGCAAGGGGGCACACATCATCTATAAAGACACCGACAATTCCAGCGAAGACTTCCACGAACGACAGAGATGCTCACTCAGAGACTGATACTGACACTGACCCTTTCTGCCTGCTGCCTGCTGCCCAGCCAGGCTCAGGACTCGCTGCTGCTGCACGACTACCAGTTCGTGAAGCGCAGTGACGCGTGGCTCACCAGCATCAACTCGGCCGCGCTCACACGCCTGGTCCCTGACCACATCTCCACCGCCCAGCTGTCGCTCACCCATGCCAAGGGCGGCTTTGCCGACTTCTTCGAGTCGCCCAGCGTGCTGCAGGCCGACGCCACCGTCGAGTCGTTCACCAGGCTCAGCCAGCGCGCCGTTGTCTTCGGACAGCTCAGCTACGGCAACTATTCCGGGCGCCACATGGCTGGCTCTGCCTTCATCCGCCATCAGGCCAACACCCATCTTCCTTTTGACCTGGTGGAAGACTCACTGATGAACACGGGCACAAAGCACCGCGACATCTACCATCTTCACGGCGGCTTCGGTGTGGACATCTGGCGGGGTCTGTCGCTCGGTGCCAGCCTCGACTATACCGCCGCCAACTATGCCAAGTACAAAGACTTGCGACACAAGAACAAGCTGATGGACCTGACGCTTTCCACCGGCCTCTACCTGCCCGTCGGGCCAGCGGTACAGTTGGGAGCCTGCTATGTCTACCGCCGCACCACCCAGAGCGTGCAGTTCAGCACCTACGGCAAGAGCGACCGCGTCTATAAGACGTTCATCAACTACGGCCCCTACATAGGCCAGGTGGAGCAGTACGGCAGCGAAGGCTACACCGATAAGAGTCGTACCATGCCCCTGGTCGACGACTACGACGGGCTCTCAGCCCAGCTAGCCGTCAGCCTGCCCCATGTCACCACCTTCCACTCCTTCACCTACGCACACCGCCGCGGCTACTATGGCAGCAAGTCGCCCTATACCATCACCTACAGCCACCACCGCAGCCATCTTTACGACTACAATACCCGCCTGACGCTCCAGGGCGCCCGTTCCCGCTATCACCTGGACTTCAGCCTGCAGGCTGAGAAGCTGCAGAACCAGGCCAATAACTACCGGGAGCTGCAAAACGACGCCAGCGCCAACTACTATGAATACTACGCCCCCACCAAACTGGCCGACCGCCTGTGGGTGGACGGTGAGGCCTGCATGACGGCCCACCTGGCCGTGCGCCAGGCCTTGCCCACATGGACCCTGAAGGCAGGCATCAGCTGGGCTCACCGCAAGCAGACGGCCTACCTCTATCCCTACTATCGCCGACAGCACGTCAACAGTCACCAGCTCTTTGCCTCGGTGCTGCGCAATGTGGTTACACCGCACGGCGTCTGGACGCTCACCCTCGACGCCGCCTTCCGCCAGGGAGGCGACGAGCCCTTCCAGGACCTCACCTTTGCCGCCCCCAGCGACAAGTCCACCCCGCCCGCCACCATGGAAGCCTATATGTGGCGCGAGTACCTGTGGCTTACCGCCCCCCAGTATGCCATCGGCGGCGCCGTCCGCTATAGCTTCATGCTCCCCGTGGCGGGACTGAAGACCTACGTGCAAGCCAGCACCAACCACCGCAAGGCCAACTGCCACAATGACTTCCTGGAAGGGCGTGACCGCACCACACTCTGTCTTGCCCTGGGATGTGAGTTTTGAAATGAGAAATGAAAAATGAGAAATAAGATATGAGAAACGTGAATTGTGAAATGAGAAATGAGAAATGTGGAATGAGAAATGAGCAACGAGGAAAGAGACAACTGCAAACGCCATTCCTCTTCCCCCATTTCTCCATCCTCTTCATCCTTCTCCTCACCACGCTGAGCGCCGCTGCCCAGACCACCATGAAGGTGACGCTCACCGACGGGCGCACCATCAGCATGCCCGTCAGCAGCATAGCCGACATCAGCGTACAGCCCCTGATGCCACAGTCGCTTGAGCGGCTAGCCGGCCAGTGGCAGTTCATTGCCAGCACCAACGGCACTGTGGGTGCCGACGGCATCATGCATGCAAGTACTGACACCATCATCTTCACCGCCACCCCCGCCCCTGACGGCATAGGGCTTATTTGCCAAGCCGACTGCCTCTACGCCCGCACGGGTAATGCCGTCTATCCCGCCAGTTGGCGCCTGCTGCTTGAGGAAGACGCTGCCACAGGACGCCATCGGCTGGGCTGGGTGCTCGATGCGCAGCAGCCCGCATCGACACTGGAGTTCAACGAGCCGCAAGACAAATATCTGGACCAGGGATTCTTCTACTGGGGGAGCCCTGCTGATGAGCACCATTACATTTACCTGCTCTCCGAGAATATTGAGACGCAACGACTGGAGGGCATGACGCTGTGGAGCAGCTGGGCCACCGACGACCAGACCACCTACACCTTCCCGCAAAACCAAGAGGTGTTCGGCCTTGTCTGCAGTGCCATCCCATTCGCCACCAGCTCCCTCGTGGGCTATTTCGAAATATGGGCCAGCCCCCGATTCGTGAAGCTATAGGAAAAAAACGACAAATGCTTTCCACATACTTTTTAAAACGAATGGGCAAACGAACAGCCTATACGCGCACGCGCGATATAATATATAGCACAAAAAAGTGCTACAAGTGCTACCAGCAGCTGTAATGAGTTGGAAAACAGCGTTTTGCGGGTGCATTTTAACTTTCGGGAAATGCTACTGGAAATACTACTGGCAGGGGTGAACTGCTACCTGCACATTTAGGCTCTTTTGTGCAGAAATGAGACATATAGAAAAGTCGCGGCCCGACTTTTCTATATGTCTCATCAGGAATTTTACATGCGGCGCCGACTTTTCAAAAAATGGCGGCGACTTTTTGAAAAATCTCGTTGA
>CAMNJH010000082.1 GCA_946541275.1 uncultured Prevotellaceae bacterium | reverse complement strand
GTCGCCAAACACCCGGCGGAGGCGCTCCATCATCTGTACGGTGAGTGCTATCTCGGGCAGCAGATAGAGCACCTGGCGTTTCTGCTCTATCTCGCGTTGGATGAGGTGGATGTAAATCTCAGTTTTTCCGCTGCCGGTGACACCGTGCAGCAGCGTCACTTTCTTTTTTAGGAACGAAAACAATATCTGGTTGTAGGCCTCCTGTTGGGGAGCACTCATCTTCTTGATGAGTTCCGGGTGGGGCTCACCGCCCTTGTTCAGTCGGCTCACTTCCATCTCGTAGGTCTCCAGCATGCCTCGCTTCACCAGCTGGTTCAGTGTGGGCAGGGTGGCGCCGCTGGTGTTCATCAGCTCTTCGCGTGTGACGGCGCTGATGGGGGCACTGCCTGCCATGTCCCATCCTGACAGGGTGAGATAGGCCATGAAGGCCTCCTGCTGCTTGGGCGCCCGTGCCAGCATGTTCAGGGCAATGTGGAGCGCCGTTTCGTTGCGGTAGGCCTCGGTCAGCTGGATGTAGGTCTCAGTGCGCGGCTTGTAGCCCTCCTCGGCTTTCAGTCCGGCGGGCAGTGCGGCTTTCATCACGTCGCCGATGGGCGCCATGTAGTAGTCGCTGATCCATTGCCACAGGCGCAGTTGGCTCTCTAGCAGGATGGGCGTGGAGTCCATGAGCTGAGCCAGGGGTTTCACGGTGTAGCCCTCGGGCTCTACGTCGTGCAGTCTGGCCACGATGCCCACATAGCTCTTGCTGCGGCCGAAGGGCACCAGCACGCGCATGCCCGGCCGTAGCTGTCCTTGCAGTTGCGGGGGGATGCTGTAGGTGAAGGTGCCGTCAAGGGGTACAGGCAGGATGATATCAGCGTAGCTCATGCGGTTTCAATTCTTTTCTGTCAGGTATTTCCAATAGCGGCGGGGCATGTCGTTCAGTTGCTTACGGGGATTGAGGCGTTCCTTGATGCAGATAGCCTTGAAGTACGTGCGCCAGAGGTCTTGCAGCAGCTGGTCGTCGCTGCTGAGAACGTCTTCATTCAGCTTGCCGTTCTCCAAGCTGAATGGCACTGAGGCCTCGTCCTCAAAGGTGATGCGGACGGGCTGGGCGGCGGGCGGCGCAAAGTAGTAGCCGTAGTGGCGGCGGGCGTCGTAGATGAGCCAGGGCTGGTCTCGGAAACGGTCGTGGAAATGGTCGATGATGAGCGGCAGCACATGATGATCGGGCGATACAACGGCCAGGTAGGTGCCGTCCTTTGCCTTTTGAAAACGGATGAACTGTTTCATGCGGTGTTGCTCGTGGGCCACTCGCCGAGCCATGTTCGTGACAAAGAGCACGTCGGGGTCGGCAAAATGGCGCTCAATGCTGGGGGCCGTGGCTGGCTGCTGAAATACTTTATAGATGTAGTGGAAGAGCGGGGTATAGACGCCCTTGTCTTCTGACATCCAGCTCATGGTGAGCATTCTGACGGCCTCGCGCGAGAGGCGCTTCTCCACGCCTGCCCACACACGGCATGCCTTGTCGTCGGCCGTCACCACCTGATGCTCCTCGTCGCAGAACATGGGCAGCGCCTGTCCCTGGCCCACCAGCTCATCGGGCTGCTGGTGCAGGGCGTAGGCATCGAAAACGGCGGTCAGCAGACCGTCTAGTGTTCCGTCGAAGATGTAAACCAACATACTGCTTGGGTATTAATCCTTGAAGTCAAACGTCAGCTGCTGCTCCTGGGCGGCCCGCTTCTGCTGGGACTTGGATACAAGGAGGGGCCGTAGGCGCTCGGGATGGAGCTCGTTGATGCCGACAAGGGGCTGTGAGTAGCCGCTGGTCAGCTCGCCACAGGTGATGAAAAACTTGGCCTTCTTCATGACGACCCCCATCTTCTTCAGGTCGTAGGAGGTGAGGCGGCTGTAGCGCCGGGAGTTGACGATGAGCCAGGCCGACTTTGTGCCCAGGCCGGGCACACGCAGCAGTTGCTCATAGTCTGCACGGTTGATGTCGACGGGGAAATACTCAGGATGGCGCAGGGCCCAGGCCAGCTTGGGGTCGATTTCCAGGTCAAGATGGGTGTGCTGGTCGTCCACAATCTCCTCTACAGAGAAATGGTAGAAGCGCATGAGCCAGTCGGCTTGGTATAATCGGTTCTCGCGCACCAGTGGGGGCTGTTTGAGGATGGGCAGGCGGGGGTCGTAGGTGTTCACGCTGACATAGCCCGAATAGTAGACGCGGCGCATGGTGCGCTGGCCATAGAGGGCCGACGACATCAGCAGGATGTCGCGGTCGCTCTCCTTTGTGGCACCCACTATCATCTGCGTGGACTGTCCGGCAGGTACGAAGCGGGGCGCATGGCGAAAGCGCCGACGGTCTTCCTTGTTCTCCAGTACTCCCTGCTGAATGAGGGCCATGGGTTGGAACACGCTCTGGTGGCTTTTCTCAGGGGCCAGCAACTTCAGCGACTCTTCGCGCGGAATCTCAATGTTCACGCTCATGCGGTCGGCATAGCGCCCAGCTTCTGTCAGCATCTCTGATGAAGCTCCGGGAATGGCCTTCAGGTGGATATAGCCATTAAAACGGTGCACGGTGCGCAAATCGCGCACGATGGCTACCAGGCGTTCCATGGTGTAATCGGGATTTCGCACCACGCCACTGCTGAGGAATAGTCCCTCAATGTAGTTGCGACGGTAGAACTCCATGGTGATTTCCTCCAGCTCGGTGACGGAAAGCGTGGCACGGCGGATGTCGTTGGAGCGCCGATTGATGCAATAGGCGCAGTCGTACATGCAATGATTGGTGAGCATCACCTTCAGCAGTGATATGCAGCGCCCGTCATCGGCAAACGAATGGCAGATGCCCACGCCGCCCACGGTGGAGCCTACCATGCCGTCCTGACCTTTGCGCACGGTTCCGCTGGAGGAGCACGACACGTCGTACTTCGCCGATTCTGCGAGGATGCGCAGCTTGTCCATGGTTTTCTCTGTCAGCATGGCTTGAAAGTCAGTGCAAAGATAATAGTTTTCCTAGAGAAAACCAAGAAAAGCGCAGAGATTTTAGAAATAGAAGCAGGCGGCGACGCTCCACGTGTTGGTGCGCGTCTTTGAGTGCCTCCAGACTTGGTCCACAAACTGGTTGCCCAGCTGCTGCCAGGTGAAGTCGGCGGTCTTGCTGATGGGAATGTTATAGTTGATGGTAGCCTCAAAATGCTTGGCAAAGGAGACACCAGCACCCAGATTGCCGCTGAGCATCGTCTCTTGCAGGGAGAATTGGTTCAGCTCGCCCTTGGAACCATACCAGTGCTTCACATCGTCGCCCAGATTGAAGCTGAACTGGGGACCCAACTTCAGGAAAAAGTTCAGCAGGTCACCTATCCCGAAACCACAACGGAAGTCGCCTTGCAGCACAAGGCTTTGCTGGCGGAATTTCTCATTGTCTATTTTCAGGTCGCGCTGGTCGTAGAGAGCTGCCACGTCAACACCCAGTCCTGTGACGGGCAGTCCTATCTTCAGGATGGGACCGGCATAGAAGCCGTTGCGGTTTGTCTTATCAAAAACTTTGTCGCTGAACTGCACCTCAGCTACCTGGAAACCGCCTTTCACACCGAAGCGGACTTGTGCCACAGCGGGGGTCAGTAGCAGGGTGAAAATAAACAATACTAAGCAACGCGATGCAAGGCAAAGCCTGGCTTTCCTTGTTTTTTTGTTATTCTTGCCCATATTTGCGTGTTGTTTTAGGATAAAACTATTCAGGGCGCTGACCGCCTAGTGCCTTTCGCGGCGCACAGACACTCGGGCAGGCTGTGAGCCACCAGCGCTGCCGCCAGAGCGCTCACGCGATGAGCGCACACGCTCTTTCTTCTCTTTCGGCTGCCGGGTGGCTTTGCTGCCCTTGGCCAGCTTCGGGTCCAGATTGGCAATGCTGTCGAGTGAATCCTTGTGGGCCTTGTCGCCGAACAGGTTTTCGCGGAAGGCTGCCAGCTCTTTCTCAATGCGCAGCTGCTCAGCGCTCAGCTTGGACGTGTCGCCATCGGCCTCCTGCACCAGTGTGCGTCCCAGGCGGTTGGAAGTCTTGTAGATTTTCCCCTTATACTTGTTCAGTGTGAAGAAATCGTCCAGGTTCATCATGGCGGCATCGTTCACATCGCTGGTCTTGATGGACTGGCGGCTCAGGAAGGGCTCCAGGTCGGCGTACTTTATCCAGAACAGGGGCTCGGGTCCAAAGTCGGGGTCAATCATAATGGGGCAGAGGGCCAGCACCTTGATGTGGAACGAAGAGTTAGCCTGGTCATAGTAGGCGCACTCCTTCAGGTAGTACTTGGTCACGTCGCCCGAGGGAATGTCCGAGTTGTCCACATGCAGCTTGCCGTTCTCTTCCGTGAAGCGGAACTTATGGTCAGTGAGCACCGTCTTGAATGCTATCTTCGCTTCTTCCGAGAAGTCGTCCTGTCCGTCATTGGCGGTAGAGTATTCGTAGATGGGGATGTAGTTGTTCTGAGCCAGCTTAAAAATATAGGTGAACAAGTTCATCTGCTTTCCAATAGGCTGCACGGGATAGTACAATCCGCTGTTGGCCTCATCGCTGAGGTCTACCTCGCGGTAGAGGTCGCGGCGCCACACCACCTCTTCGGGCACGTCAAGAGCCACGGGATAACTGAGCTGCATGCGCTGCGTCATGGTTGACGAGCCATTCTGCTTCTTTGTCTGCTGCGCCTGCTGGGTTTGCTGCACGCGGCTCTTCTTCGGCTGGGCAACCACAATACCTGCCGACAGTGTTATCATCAATAAGAACAAAAGTCTCTTCATATCTTCAAAATTAAACAATACTAGCTACTTAACGATTACCTCAGTTGAGTTTTTCAAGGTGCGTTGTATGCCATCAGGCCCAACGGCCACTACATGCGAGATGTAGAAACGACGATTGCGCGTCAGCTTGCGGAAGGTCTCCTTCTGGCGGGCTGAGAACTGGTCTCCCTCGCTGGTTATGGGTACTGCGTTACCCATGTTGTCAAAGAACACCGTCTCGAACGAGATGACCCTGAAGCCAATGTCCAGGATACCGTCGTCAATGGCGGCACCAATGCCCTCGGAGTCCAGCAATTGCTGCTTTGACATGTTGCCTCCCTTGAAGCGGTCGGCGTTGCCTTGCTCATCCTTTACATTTATATAAGGCGTGGGGTCGGGCAGTTTGCGCACGCGGAAAGCAAAGGTGCCCATGGTCTGTGGCCGCCCCGTATTGGTAGAGGTGACGGTGATGACGGCATCCTGACCTACCTGCGACGGGTGTGCAATGTACTTGCCAGCACCGTTGGGCGTCAGTGTACCATTGGTCATTGAGGCAGAAATCTTGTTCAGGGGTACGCCGGGCACGCTGATGCTGATGGGGTTGTTATATCCAGCATAGAGCATGCGCGTCAGGTCGGCAGAGACGGTGGCCGACGGCTCCACAACGGTGTATTTCTGCTCAAAGTCGCGGCGGATGGGGTCGCCGTTGCCATTGATGGTCTGGATGTAGCCTGACAGGGTGAAATCGCCCGTGCGATTACAAATTGTCTCGAAGACGTTTCCCGGCAGGTCCACCTTGTTGCCGCCAATGTATATCTCTGGCACCTGTGTGGTGTCAATGGCGGCCATGACAATATGGGCCGTGAAGCGGTCGCCCTGCACGATGGTCTGCGAGTTGGGGATGACAAAGGCATCGAGGGCGTTCACGCGGATATCCTTCACGTCGATGTTCTGCACCAGTGTGTGCAGCACTTCCTTCTCAGCATTGCGCACGTCGTTCTGCAGCTTCGACAGCAGGGTGATGGCGGCCACGGCGGGCATGGCCTCGAACATATACTCCTGCCAGTTCTTTCCCAGCACGCCGCTGGGCACTTCGGTGGTCAGGTCGCTGGCCACGATGGCGCGTTTGGCCGTGTCAGGAATCATCTCAAGGATGCCGTCGCGATAGGTGTCGATAGCCTTCTTCAGCTCTTCCCCTCGTCCGCGTCCGGGAGCCAGCATCACCTGATTGGCGGCTTCCAGGTCTTCCTTGTTGTGCAGATTGGCGGGGTCGCCTTCCTTTCCGTCGGCTTCGTGGGCAATGGCCAGCTTCAGCTCAGATGCCAGTGAGTAGAGTCGCTCACTCATCTCCCTCACCTGCATGGCCTTGTCGTACCATTCTTTCACCTTCTGCGGGTTGGCAGCCATCTGCTGCTCAAAGTCATCGTATATGACCTGGTTCTCCTGCGCTGCGTTCGCCGTGGTGCGGTTCAGGCTTTCCTCCACGATGGCGAAGCCGTTGAGCACCTCGTTCGAGACGTTCAGCGCCAGCATGGCCATGAGGACGACGTACATCAGGTTGATCATCTTCTGGCGCGGTGAGACTGGTCTTTTCTTGATTGCCATTTCTTCTTTTCTCTTTTTCGGGAATCTCTAGTGTTCTAGATTGCCTAGATATTCTAGATTGTCTAGTTATTCTAGTAGCTATAGGATGTCCTAGGACTGCCTGGGCTTTCTAGTCTATGATTGCGGAGTCACCTTGGGCATGTTGACGGTCATGGCCTCAATCATGCGGGTGTAGATCTTGTTCAGCTCGGCTATCTGCTCAGCCATGCGCTTTGACTGCTCGTTGATCTGGTCGATGGTTCCTATTTGCTGGCTGGCGCCCTTGAGCTGCATTTCGTAGACCTTGCAGATGCCGGTGAGCGTGCGGTTCAGGTTCTCCATTTCCTCGCTGTCGCGCGTCAGTCGCTCGCTCTGTTCCGATACCTTCTTCAAAGTCTCGGTCAGGTTCTTCAGCTGTTCCACGTAGTTCTGCGTGGCTTCCTCCATCTCCTCAGGGTCAATGTCGGGCAGCTCAGGCTGGTTGACGGCACCGATGATAGTCCCTCCGACGACTCCTGCAGGAGCAGAAGCGCCTTCACCAGTGCCCATAGCTGCCACAGCGCCTTCGGGCATGCCACCGCCGCCAATGATGATGGTGCCGCCAGGGCCGGCCATGTGTGGCCCACTGGCTGCAGCATCTGTGGCCATTGCATCTCCCTCCGCAGCTGGCTGTAGCTCGTCGTCAGTGACGTGGGTGGGCAGCTCCTTGCCGTCCTCGGTCTTGTCGAATGGGCGGTCGAAGCCTGCAATAAAGAACACTAGCACCTCGGTGCCCATGCCCAGGAACAGCCAGAAGTTGGCGCCCGGCAGGTGAGTCAGCTTGAACAGGGCACCCAGAATCACGATGGAGGCGCCCCAGCTGTAGGCATAGTTCATAAACGTCTGCCCGGGCACGCTGTCGAGCCATTTCTGCAGGCGATAGATGGGATTGAATTTGCTGTATCTGGTCATCTTTTTTATTATGTTTGGTGGGTGAGGATAGGTTTGATGGGTGAATCAGTGAGTGCTAGCGGCGCTGCTTCTTGGCCGAGGCCTTGGTTTGTTTGGCGGGCTTAGCCTTCTCGCTGATGGTGTTGGCCAGCGACCTGACGCAGCGGAAGCCAATGTAGCTGCGGGGCTGGTTCTGGTATTCGCTGGTGCGCCATGCCGAGCGGATGTAGCTCTCAGGGTCTTTCCACGAGCCGCCGCGCACGCTCTTCTTCTTCAGCCGGTAGGGGTCCTCGCGTGCAGCGTTGTATTTCAACTGCGGGTTGATGTCGTTCATGGCATCCACGCCAGCCTCGGTGTAGATGGTGCTGGTCCACTCGGCCACGTTTCCGGCCATGTCGAACAGTCCGTTCGTGTTGGCGCTGTAGATGCCCACTTTCGAGGTAATCAGATTGCCGTCCTTGGTGTAGTTGCCGTCATCGGGCTTGAAGTTGGCAAAGAAACAGCCCTTGCCGCTGGCCACGTCCTCGTTCTCCCAGGGGAACTCGTTCTGCTGTTTGCCGCGGGCGGCATATTCCCATTCAGCCTCGGTGGGCAGTCGATAGCGCTGCACGAAGCGGGCGGCGGGGCCCAGGCCTTTCAGCAGGAACTCTGTGCGCCAGGCGCAGAAGGCATTGGCCTGCTCCCAGGTGACGCCCACCACGGGATAGTCATTGTAGGCTGCATTCGAGAAGTAGTTGCGCATGTACATCTCATTGTCGGCGTTGGGGAAGTCGTTCACCCAGCAGGTGGTGTCAGGATAGATATTAATGATGTACGTGTTGAGAAAGTCCCACGGGCCAGTGTACTCGCGGTTGATGGTCTGGCGGACAATGCGCCCCTCGTCGTCGATATAGGCAGTGTCCTTTGAGATGTATACTTTCTCCTGATAGATGGGTTTCTGCTTCTGGTCGTCCCACTGGTCGGTGTTCAGGTGGCGCTCCTCGGGGTTGGTGCGATAGCGGCGCTGGGCGGCCTCGGTGTAGTCATAAACCTCATAGCGGTAGTTCATCTGGCTGTAGTCCAGCATGCGCTCGCCCGTCACGGGGTTGGTCACGTAGACGCTCTCCAGGGCGCGCTGCTCGTCCTCATTGGGCTTGCGGGGCAGGGGCTTCTTCCAGTTCAGGTGGGGTGTCACGGGCTCGCCTTTCTCTTCCTCAATCTTGTAGGTCTCGTCGCCGCCATAGTTGGGGTCGGCCAGGCGTTCGCGTATGATGCTGTCGCGCACGTAGTTCACAAACTGGCGGTACTCCGAGTTCGTAATCTCCGTGTCGTCCATCCAGAAGCCCTCCACTGAGATGTCGCGCACGGGTGTCTCGCGGCCCCACAGCGAGTCGCTCTTCTCCAGGCCCATCTTCAGGTGTCCGCGTTTAATGAGCACCATGCCGTAGGGGGCAGGTTCTGAGAACGAGCGTCCGGTGGCTCCCGTCAGCTCACCGCCTGAAGCCATCGTCTCCTTGCCGCCGAAGCAGGCAGTGAATAGAATGAGAAGAGAGAAGAGGGAAATGAGGAATGCAGAGTGCATCACCCGTATCACCGTTCCCTGTCTCACCATATTGTTCACATCATTCTTTTTCATATCAGTCATTACTCTTTTTTCATTGCTCATTGCTCATTTCTCATTCCTTGCTTACAGGATTCTGACGCTCTGGTGCCTGTTGCGACCTTTCTTGAACAGGTTGATGTCAGTCTTGTAGTTCACCAGGAGCTCGTGCGACCCGTTTCCCATGCTGACGCCGTTGGTGTAGGCCTCATAGCCGTAGCCCAAAGTGATGCCGTGGAAGTTTCCGCCCAGGAAGAGGGTCACCGAGTTGCCCGGGCTGTAACCCAGGCCAGCGTACATGGACCGCTGCTCGTGTGTGTAGCACAGGCGGGTGGTCACATCGGCTCTGTAGCCCACGCCGTCCGAGCGTCCCAGCACTGAGGGCTGTATTGATAAGAACGGATTTCTCAGCCGAATATTGCATCCAGCCGTCAAATAATATGTCATATCGATGTCCAGCTGGTTTGTTTCGCCCAGTTCCACACGAGGGGCAGTGATGTGCTGCACGCTGGCTCCCACATACCATTTCTTGTGCTGGTAGAAAAGTCCGGCGCCCAGGTCGAAGGTAGAGCCCGTCACCTCAGACGTAGGGAAGGCCATGTCACCAGCATCGTTCAGATCCACCTTTGAACCGTCGAATTTCTCACTGATCATGGCGCCCTGGACACCAATGTTCAGCGTGCCGCCCAGCAGCTTCTGCTTGTAGGCATACTGCAAGGCCAGGTTGTTGTGCGAGAACAGGCCTATGGCATCATTGATGAACCGTGCGCCCACGCCATGATAGGCTCCCAGCATGTAGAAGGGCATGTCGGCCGAGCCATACATGGTCTTGGGATTGTGCTTGAAGCCCACCATACTCATGTTGTAGGCGGCGTTGACGTTGATTTTCTCCTGCAGACCCAGTGCGGCAGGATTATAAGCCGACTGCATCGCCCAGTAGTGACTGAACGATGGATCGTATTGTGCCCTGCTTTCCAGACAGGCCGCAAACACTAGGGCCAATATCAGCAGATTTCGCCTAAACACGCTTAAATAACGATGTTTCAGCCACTTTTATTATATTTTGCGGCAAAAAACTTGGTAATGATATTGCTGTTGGCACTAAGTGCGGAACCTTATGGCTTATCGCGCACGCGCGTTAAAATAGGGAAGAAAAAAAGTGCTACAAGTGCTACTGACGGCTATAACATGTTGAATCACAGTACCTTGTGGGTGCATTTTGATTTTTTGAAAATGCTACTGGAAATGCTACCAGTAGGGGTGAGCAGCCAGTTGCACATTTAGGTACTTTTGTGCAGAAATGAGACATACAGAAAAGTCGCGGCCTGACTTTTCTGTATGTCTCATCAAGAATTTTTCATGGGGCGCCGACTTTTCAAAAAATGGCGTCGACTTTTTGAAAAACGGCGCCGCCGTTTTGAAAAATCTCGTTGACTTTTTGGAAAATCTCGCCGCCCTTTTCTGACTGGTAGCACCTGTAGCATTTTTGGTAGCACTTCCGAGAGGCCAAAATGCACCCGTAATTACCATAACTTCAGCTAGTTAAAGCTTCCGGTAGCACTTGTAGCACTTTCTTTCGCGCTATATTACGCGCGCGCGTTAGAGGAAATAAAAAGGTGTTGCATCATCACGACGCAACACCTTTACTGAAATACTTATGTGTTAGAAAACCAAAAAACGTTGTTCAGAACATGATTTGGAAATTATCCAGCAGCAAGCTCTACTCCCATCCGGGGTTCTGCTTGAGCTTGCTGTTCTGCTCCAGGACAGTGGTAGGATAGGGGAACAGGCGGCACTTCTCCTGGAAGCCGACTTCGAAGCCTGCGTCCTTAGCCTCGTGTGTGTGCACGATGTAGAAGCGGCTGTTGGCCTCGGTGCCATTCTCCCATACGATGTTCTCGTCATCAGCTTTCGGAGCACGGAACAGCTTGTCGAAGAGGTGAGGCACGGCTGTGCCTTGTTTCTTCAGGTGTTCGATGCATTCCTGGTCGTAGGCGCTGTTATCCAGCTTGCTCCAGCGCAGGATGTCCTGGAAGCGGCAGCCCTCGAACCACAGCTCGAAGCTCTTCTCCTTCTTCAGCACCGTCAGGTCCACGTTGTCGCTGACGGTCTTCGAACCGGCGCGCTTCTGAATCTCATTGACAATGTTCTTTGCTGTGGCATTGTCACCGGTGCGGAGGCAGCACTCAGCATAGTTGAGCAGCACTTCGGCATAGCGCATGACGATGACGTTGTTCAGACGGCCGTTGTCGCCGTGCATGCCACCGTCGTTGCAGTCGCTGGCACGCAGGATGTGCTTGAAGGGCAGGTAGAAGGACTGTCCGTAGAGACCGTTGTTGACATCGTTGATGCCAATCTCGGTCGACTTCTTCTTCTCTTCCAGAGGCATGTTCTGAAGCTTCTCGTCGGCATAGTACATGCCCTCGATGCCAGAGGTCTGGTAGACGGCATCGTCGATGTGCATCAAGGTTGCCTTGAAGCGCTTCGAGTCGCCATCGTTCTCATGGAAGGCCACGCCATACCACTCAGGAATGCCGATGGAGCCCCATCCGTCGATGCCGCAATACTTGTTGACGGGGTTCACCTTGAAGTTGCCGGCACGCCAGTTGAAGCAGTTGGCCTCCATCCAGGTGGAGTGGATGCCTACTCCTGCCCACCAGTCGGCAGCGGGATTGTACTTGAAGTTCACCTCGAACACCTTCTCGGGGCAACCGTCGCCCTCGACGTGGAAGAGGTTGGCAAACTCTTCGCCAGGAACCAGGGCGTACTTGCCCGAGTCGACCACCTTCTTCAGGGCAGCCTTGGCCTTCTCAAAGTCGCCAGCAAACATGTATGCCTTGCCGGCCAGTGCATTGGCAAAGCCCTTCGTCACGCGCCACGAGCCTTCCTTGTCGCTGGTGCTCGAACGCTCAATAAGGTCGGGCAGGGCTTCCTCACACTGCTGAGCCACCCAGACGAAGTATTCCTGCTGAGTCATCTCGCTGTTGGTGGGAATGGCGTCGGGAGCCAGCAGATGGTCTACCAATGGGGGCTGACCCCAGTAGCATGCCAGGAGGAAGTGGTTGTAGGCGCGCAGCACCTTGGCTTCGGCCACTGCCTGCTTCTGGAAATCAGTAGCTGGTTCCTTGAAGTAGTCGATGACGAGGTTGTCCTTGTAGATGGAGAGGTAGAGGAACTTGTAGTGGAAGTCGATGGCCTCGGGAGTATGCTTATAGCGGAACTCGTCGACGCTGCCACCAAACTCATGGTCACCATAGTTTCCACCACCATAGTTGACGTCGTCGCCCGGGTGGTTGGCCAGCACCTTGGCAGGGGTGTAGATGCCAGGGCCATCGCCGTTGCCTCGGCTCTCGGTGTAGAGTGCGAAAGCCTCATAGGCTGATGCCAAAGCCTTCAGACAATCGGCATCGCTCTGATAGAAGTTCTCGGTCGTTATTGAACCCTTCTGCGGGATGTCGAGCTGATCCTCGCAGGATGTGAATGCTACGCCTGCAGTGAGCGCCAGCATGGGAATGATTATCTTTTTCATATTCATTATCTGTTTTCAGTTTGTAATCTTCAATCTTCAATTTTCAATCTTAGAATGTCACGTTCAGACCGAAGACAATCTTCTTCGAGGTGGGATAGTTACCATTATCGAAGCCACGCGAGGCACCGCTGTTGAGCGACGAAGTCTCGGGGTCGGCACCAGGATAGCTGGTGATGGTGAAGAAGTCATCGAGCGAGACAGAGAGGCGCAGGGCGTTGATGAGGGCCTTCTTCGTGATGGAGGCGGGGATGGTGTAGCCCAGCTGAATCTGCTTGAACTTGAAGTAAGAACCGTTGAAGATGGCTGCGCTGGAGCTGTAGAA
>CAMNJH010000081.1 GCA_946541275.1 uncultured Prevotellaceae bacterium | reverse complement strand
CTGGAGAAATTTTTCGACAAGCACATCTATCTGGAAATCTTTGTCAAGGTGGACAAGGACTGGCGCTCGTCGAAAAAGGAGCTCGATAACTTTGGCTATAACCCAGAATAGTTGGCCAATGCTTAGCCTTTCAGCTCTGTTGGCAACCTGCCTGATAGCGTTCGGCGCTTCAGCAGGAGGAGGCTATGACCTAGCCCCGCTTATATCTGGCCATCCGCTTCCTTCACCGTCAGTCACCGTGAAGGAGCGCGGTTGGACGCAGGAGGACATCAGGGCGAAGGAGGCGCTGTTCAGCGACTCCGTCAGGGAACAGGCCAACACGGCTGCCCATGAGGACTACCTGAATCCTCAAGAGAAGGAGTTTTTTTATTTCATCAATCTGGCGCGCATTGCTCCGCAGCAGTTCGTACAGGTATTCCTCACCGACTATCACCATGCTCCCGGCTATGTGGCTGGCTATGCCTTCAAGGAACGTAAGAAGACCCTTGCTCAGTATATGAACACCATGGAGCCACTTCAGCCGCTCGTACCCGATGAGACGCTCTTCGGCTTTGCCGAGTGCTTTGCGACGAAAGGAGGAAAGCTGGGAGCCATAGGCCATGACCGCGAGGGGACCGACTGCACGGGAATGTGGGATGGCATCTTCGCTGAGTGCGTGGACTACGGTGTGCAGGAATCGGCCCTTTTCTGCGTGCTGGAGCTGCTCATAGATGCTGGCCGGGAAAATGAGGATACCACCCACAGGCGAATTCTGCTCGACGTGGGCCATGGCACTGACCAGATAGGCCGATACATGGGGGTGGCTGTCAGGAATCACAAGCGTTACAAGAAGAATACCGTCATCGACATCTGGACGGAAATGACCAGGCAGCTGTACCTGCAGGAAGCTGCCAAGCAGTAGTGGTCTTTTCCCCCGCCCTCACGCGCGCGTATATTTCGCGCGAACAGAGGTGCTACAAGTGCTACCAGCGGTTTTAACTAGCTGTTGTTGTGGTATTTACGGGTGCAAATAGGCCATTCCAAAGTGCTACCGAAAATGCTACAGGTGCTACCGGCCTGAAAAGGGCGGCGAGATTTCCCAAAAAGTCAACGAGATTTTTCAAAACGGCGCCGCCGTTTTTCAAAAAGTCGACGCCATTTTCTGAAAAGTCGGCGCCGCATGAAAATTTCCCGATGAGACATATAGAAAAGTCAGGCCGCTACTTTTCTATATGTCTCATTTCTGCACAAAAGCACTCAAATGCGCAACTGGTAGCTCACCCCTACTGGTAGCTTTTCCTGTAGCACTTTTCAAAAATAAATATGCACCCGCAAGATACTGTTGTTCAGTCGGTTGCAGCCGCTAGTAGCAGTTGTAGCACTTCTTTTTTTGCCCTATAATAACGCGCGTGCGCGAGAAGCAAAAAGTTCTGCTCTTTGTGCCAATTGCAATATCATTACAAAAATTTATGCTAATAAAGTGTAAAAATGACGTGCTAGCTGCATAGCTTACGCAATAATTTTGTAACTTTGCACTCCGAAAACCGAAGAGGAGTCTTGGGGTTTTCTGCGCAAATAGTAATTTATATATAAATTAAAGTATTAAACATAGGTATGAAAAAGAAAAAGACCCTTTTAGTTGTGGCCGCAGCCACGATGCTTGTGTCGTGTGGTGGTGGCGGAGGAATGCCCAACTTTGGTGACAATGAGTTTCCTGTGGTGGAAGTGAGTACTTCGGCTACAGAGATGCAGACGACGTATCCCGCCGTCATTAACGGTATTCAGGATGTGGAGATACGCCCGAAAGCATCAGGCTTCCTGACGCAGATTAACGTGACCGAAGGCCAAACGGTGCAGGCCGGACAGCTGCTCTTTGTCATTGATAACGAGACCTATCAGGCACAGGTGCGCCAGGCTCAGGCTTCTGTTAACACAGCCCAGAGCCAGGTGAACACGGCCAAGTTGACCTACGAGAATTCCAAGCAACTCTTTGACAGCCGTGTCATTGGCGAGTATGAGCTGCAGACGGCTGAGAACTCCTTTAAGAGTGCTCAGGCCGGGCTGGCTCAGGCACAGGCCATGCTGGCCTCGGCCAAGGAGAACCTGAGCTTCTGCTATGTAAAGAGCCCCGCCAAGGGTGTCATCGGCACGCTGCCCCTGAAGAAAGGTGCCCTGGTGAGTGCCTCGAACGTGCTGACCCATGTGAGCGACATCAGCCAGATGGACGTCTATTTCAGCGTCACCGAGAAGGATATGCTCGCGCTGAGCAAGGCCGAGGGTGGTCTGAAGGGCGCTGCCGAGCAGTTTCCTCCGCTGAAGTTGCAGCTGGCCGATGGTAGCATCTATGGCTACGAAGGACATGTGGCTTCCATCAGTGGCGTCATCGACAAGGCCACTGGTTCAGTGCAGCTGAAGGCCCGTTTCCCCAATCCCGACGGACTGCTGAAGAGTGGCGGTAGTGGAACCATCATCGTGCCCCGTGCGACCGAGGGGGCCATTGTCATCCCGCAGAGCGTGGTGAGCGAGGTGCAGAACAAGAAGTTCGTCTACCTGCTCAACGACAGCAACAAGGTGGTCTACACCGAAATCACCGTAGACCCGAAGGATGACGGTCGTAATTTCATTGTCACCGGCGGTTTGAAGCCTGGCGACAAATATGTGACCAACGGCATCACCAAGCTGCAGGACCAGATGGAGATTGTGCCCATCACGCCCCAGCGCTACCAAGAGAAGATTCAGGAGCAGGCCAAGGCCATGTCGGCCGGCGACATCGTGGATGCCATGAAGAAATAAAATAGGGGGGAAGAATATGACTTTTACCAACTTTATCAAGCGCCCGGTACTCTCGACGGTGATATCCATCCTCATCGTCATCCTGGGCTTTATAGGACTCACCACGCTGCCCATCGAGCAGTATCCTGACATCGCGCCGCCCACGGTGGTGGTGTTCACCAGCTATCCTGGTGCCGATGCCGAGACCGTGAAGAACTCGGTGCTCGTTCCTCTGGAGGAGAGCATCAACGGTGTGGAGGGCATGGACTACATGAGCTCGTCGGCCTCGTCGGGCTCGGCCAGCATCAGCATTCTCTTCCGTCAAGGCATGAACCCCGATATGTGCGCCGTGAACGTGCAGAACCGCGTGCAACAGGCACAGGCACTGCTGCCCGCCGAGGTGACGCGCATCGGCGTGACGGTGATGAAGCGACAGACCAGTCAGGTGATGATGTTCACCCTGACCAGTGACGGCCGCTACGACGACCAGTTCCTGACGAACTACTCGAACATTAATATTATCCCTGCCATCAAGCGTATTCAGGGCGTGGGTGACGTGCAGAGCCCTGGTGTGAAGACCTACTCCATGCGCATCTGGCTCAACCCCGACGTGATGAAGCAGTACAACCTGATGCCCTCAGACATCAGTGCCGTGCTGGCCGAGCAGAACGTGGAGGCTGCCCCGGGACACTTCGGCGAGGAAGCCGACGTGGCCTACGAGTATGCCATGCGCTACACCGGCCGTCTGAAGACCGCCGAGGAGTTTGGCAACATCATCATCACCAGCGATGCCAACGGCAACACACTGCGACTGAAAGACGTGGCCCGCATTGAGCTGGGCGGACTGCAGTACTCGGTGTCGATGAAGAACAACAACGTCCCGTCGGTGATGGGTATGGTGCAGCAGATTGCAGGCTCCAACGCCAACGAGATTGCCAAAAAGGTGAAGGCCGAGCTGGAGGAGCAGCAGAAGCTGATGCCACCGGGCATGTTCTACAAAATCAACTACGATGTTACAGAGTTCCTATACGCCAGTATCGAAGAGGTGGTGTTCACACTGCTGATGACGCTCGTCCTGGTGTTCCTCGTGGTGTATATCTTCTTGCAGGACATGCGCTCCACGCTCATCCCGCTCATCGCTGTGCCGGTGTCGCTCATCGGTACGTTCTTCTTCCTCGAAGTGTTCGGCTTCTCCATCAACCTGCTCACGCTGTCAGCCTTGCTGCTGGCCATTGCCATTGTGGTGGACGATGCCATTGTGGTGGTGGAGGCGGTGCACGCCAAGCTGGACCAGGGCTACAAGAGTCCGCTCACTGCCAGTATCGATGCCATGAACGAGATTTCGGGTGCCATCATCTCCATTACGCTGGTCATGGCCTCAGTGTTCATACCCGTGTCGTTCCTTGGCGGCACCACGGGTACGTTCTATCGTGAGTTCGGTATCACCATGGCCGTCAGCATCTTCATCTCGGCCTTGAACGCCTTGACGCTCTCGCCTGCCCTGTGCGCCATCTTCTTGAAACCCCACGATGCCGATGGCAATGAAAAGAAGATGAGCCGTGTGGACCGTTTCCACCTGGCTTTCAACACTGCCTACGACAAGGTCCTGGGCAAGTACAAGAAGCGCGTGGAGAAGACCGTGCGCCGTCCGCTGCTCATCGGCGTTGCCGTGGTATTGGGTATCGCCGTGCTTGTGGGAACCATGTTCACCACGAAGACCGGCCTGGTGCCCGACGAGGACACTGGCACCCTCTTCTGCACCATCAGCATGCCCCCTGCCACCAGCGTGGCTCGCACCCGGCAAATCATCAACGAGGTAGACAGCATCCTCGCTGCCGACCCCGCCATCCAGAGCCGTGAGCAGATTCAGGGCTACAACTTTATCGCTGGCGCTGGCTCTGACCAGGCCACGTTCATCCTGAAACTGAAACCCTTCAGCGAGCGCCAGAAAGGCTTCTGGTGGAAGGTGAAGGGACTGTGGGAAGGTGACGGCATTTACCGTTTCTTCCTCAACCCCATGGAGGCCAATGGCGTCGTGGCGCAGATCTTCCTGAAGACCGCCCACATCAAGGATGCCAACATCCTGGCTTTCTCGCCGCCCATGATTCCAGGCTTCTCGGCCAACAGCGGTCTGTCGCTGGTGATGCAGGACCGCACGGGCGGCTCGCTGGAGCGCTTCTTTGAGATAGTCACCACCTTCATTGCCGAGCTGAACAAGCGTCCGGAGATACAGCGTGCACAAACCAGCTACAACCCCAGCTATCCGCAATACATGGTGCACGTCGACGTGGCTAAGTGCAAGCAGAGCAACATCTCGCCCAGCACCATTCTCTCCACGCTGCAGGGCTACTATGGCGGACTCTATGCCTCTAACTTCAATGCCTACGGAAAGCTGTACCGCGTGATGATACAAGGTACGCCCGAGTCACGCATGACCTCCGAGAGCCTCAATAATATCTATGTGCGCACGCCTGCGGGAATGTCGCCCATACAGGAGTTCTGCCACATCGAGCGTGTCTACGGCCCCACCAACATCAACCGCTTCAACCTGTTCACCTCCATTAATGTGACGGGAACGGTGGCCAGCGGCTTCTCCACTGGTGAGGCCATCAAGGCTGCCCAGGAGGTGGCTGCCGACGTGCTGCCCGCAGGCTACACCTACGACTACAGCGGACTGACGCGTGAGGAGGCGAAGGCCACCAACTCAACGGCCATCATCTTCCTGCTCTGCTTCATGTTCATCTACCTCATCCTGGCTGCACAGTACGAGAGCTACTTACTGCCGTGGGCCGTGCTGCTTTCCGTACCCTTCGGACTGGCAGGTTGCTTCCTCTTCACCATGCTCTTCGGCCATGCCAACGACATCTACATGCAGATTTCACTCATCATGCTGATTGGTCTGCTGGCCAAGAACGCCATCCTGATTGTGCAATTTGCTTTGGAGCGCCGCCAGACGGGTATGGCCATCTCGTGGAGCGCCGTGCTGGGTGCCGCCGCCCGTCTGCGTCCTATCCTCATGACGTCGCTCGCCATGGTGGTCGGTCTGCTGCCGCTGATGTTCGCCAGTGGCGTGGGCAAGAACGGTAACCAGACGCTGGGTGCTGCCGCCGTGGGTGGCATGCTCATCGGCACACTCTGCCAGATTTTCGTGGTGCCCGCCCTGTTCGTTATCTTCCAGAGCCTGCAGGAGAAGTTCCGCCCGATGAAGTTTGAGGGCGACGAGGAGAAACCTGATGTGGCCACGGAACTGCAGCAGTATGCCAAGCGACCTGTTGAATACAAACTTGAAAAGTAAGCCATGAAGAAGTTATTGACTATAGCCGCAGCCTCGCTTGTGATGGCGAGCTGCGGACTCTACAACAAATACGAGAGGCCCGATGTGAATGCACAGGGCCTGATCCGTGACGTTGTCAGCGATGTGGACACGCTCGTCACCAATACCGACGAGAACTTTGGCCAGTTGCCCTGGCGCGAAGTGTTCACCGACCCGCAGCTGCAGAGCCTGATAGAGAAAGCGCTGGACAACAATACCGACCTGGCCAATGCAGCCCTGAACGTGAAGATGATGGAGGACATGCTCAAGGTGGCCAAGCTGGCCTTCCTGCCTAGCGTCGCCATTGCACCCTCCGGCACCATCAGCCGGGTGATGACGGATGGCGCTTCGGCATCGAAGACCTATCAGCTGCCCGTGTCTGCCTCCTGGACGGTTGACCTCTTTGGTAATATCCTCTCGCAAAAGCGCGCTGCACAGGTGCAACTGCTGGCCACCAAGGACTATCAGGTGGTGGTGCAGACCAACATCATCTGTGGCGTGGCCAATCTCTATTACTCGCTGATGATGCTCGACGAGCAGCTGGCCATTGTGACCGACATGCAGGGACTGGTGAAAGAGACTTGGGACATGATGAAGCTGCAGATGGAACTGGGGCGTGCCCGCTCTACCAGCGTGCAGAGTGCTGAGGCCAGCTACTATCAGATTCAGGCTCAGGCTGTTGATCTGAAGAAACAGATTCGTGAGCTGGAGAACTCCATGTCACTGCTGCTCAATGAGGCAGGCCATCGCATTGACCGCGGCAGCTTCTATGACCAGTCGTTGCCCCAGAAGTTCGCCATGGGCGTGGGCATTCAGCTGCTCTCCAATCGAGCCGATGTGCACGCTGCCGAGATGGCACTGGCCCAGTGCTTCTATGATGTAGAGACAGCCCGTTCGCGCTTCTATCCGAACATCAATATCACCGGTACGGCCATGTTCACCAATAACCTTGGTGCTGTAGTTAATCCCGGCAAGTGGCTTCTGTCGGCTGTCGGTTCGCTCACGCAGCCCATCTTCCAGCACGGACAGATAGTGGTTGGCCTGAAGGTGGCCAAGACCAAGCAGGAGCAGGCTTTCAACACCTGGCAGAACACCATACTGAAGGCAGGCAACGAGGTGAGCAACGCGCTGCTGGCCTATAATTCGAGCGCTGAGAAGAGCGTGCTGGATCAGAAGCAGGTGGATGTGCTCACCAAGAATGTGGAGGACACCCGCAAGCTCTATCAGTCAAAGGGCTCCAGCTATCTTGAAGTCATTCAGGCCCAGTCCTCACTGCTCAATGCCCGAATCTCAAAAGTCACCGACGACTTCTCGAAGATGCAGGCCGTGGTTAATCTTTATCAGGCCCTGGGCGGAGGAAGCAAGTAATATAATAATTAGTAATGTGTAATTAGTAATTATGGCAAGCGAAATTTCACCCCGTGCCGAAATCAGCCCCAAGGCGAAAATAGGCAACAATTGTAAGATATTCCCCTTTGTCTACATTGAGGACGACGTGGTCATTGGCGACAACTGCATCATCTTCCCCTTCGTGAGCATCCTTGACGGCACCCGTATGGGCGGCCACAACAAGGTGCATCAGGGTAGTGTCATCGGTGCCTTGCCGCAGGACTTCGACTTCCGTGGCGAGAAGTCAGAATGCATCATCGGCAACAATAACATCTTCCGCGAAAACGTGGTCATCAACCGTGCCACCCATACGGGCGGGCAGACCGTTATCGGTAACGACAACGTGCTCATGGAGGGTGCCCACATCTCTCATGACTCAAAGGTGTCTGACCGTTGCGTCTTCGGATATGGTACGAAGATAGCTGGCGACTGTATCATTGAGGATGGCGTCATCTTCTCCTCTTCAGTCATTGAGAATGCCAAGACCCGTGTGGGCCAGGGTGCTATGATCCAGGCTGGCACTACCTTCTCCAAGGACGTGCCACCCTACATCATCTGCACCAAGCGCTCTGAGTATGGCGGTGTGAACTTCACCATGGGCAAGTACTATGGGGTTGATGATAAGACCCTCAAACACATAGCCAACGCCTATCGTCTTGTGTTCCACGGCCAGACGTCACTCTTCGATGCCGTGATGCAGATTGAGCAGCAGGTGCCCGATGGACCCGAGATACGTCATATCATCGAGTTCATCCGCTCCACCAAGTTGGGTATCATTTCAAAGATGTAACCCTATATCTAGGTATTCTAGTATGTTTTTCAGCCGAAAACTTTTGTGTTTTCGGCTTTTTTGTTTACCTTTGCCCAAAAATGAGAGTATTATGAAGAAGATTCTTTCAACCCTTTTGCTATTGACAGTGACTATTGGCATGTCAGCACAGACACCGCTCCCGCAGGACCCTGAGGTGCGTGTGGGTAAGCTGAAGAATGGTCTCACTTATTACATTCGTCATAACGACAAGGAGCCCGGACTGGCCGATTTCTACATCGCCCAGCGCGTGGGCAGCATCCTGGAGGAGCCCCGCCAGCGCGGACTGGCCCACTTCCTGGAACACATGGCCTTCAATGGCACCAAGAACTTCCCTGGTAAGGGCAAGCGGCTGGGCATCGTGCCCTGGTGCGAGACCATCGGCGTGAAGTTTGGCGCTAACCTCAATGCCTATACCAGCGTCGACCAGACCGTCTACCATATTGGTTCGGCACCACTGAAACGCGATGGCATCATAGACAGTTGTCTGCTGGTACTGCACGACTGGAGCCACTACCTGCTGCTGGAGGATGCCGAGATTGACAAGGAGCGTGGCGTCATCCACGAGGAGTGGCGTACGCGTCGTGCCGGACGTGCCGTTCAGCGGCTGATGGAAGAGGCCATGCCTAAGGTGTACAAGGGAACAAAGTATGAGGACTGTATGCCCATTGGCTCAATGGACATTGTCGATAAATTCCCCTATCAGGACCTGCGCGACTACTACCAGAAATGGTATCGCCCCGACTTGCAGGCCGTTGTGGTGGTGGGCGATGTCGACGTGGACCGTGTTGAGAAGAAAATCAAGAAGATGTTCTCACCCATCCCCCTGCCCAAGCAGCGAGCCGAGCGTGTCTACTATCCTGTCAGCGACAACGAGCGCATGATTGTCGACATTGAGAAGGACGCCGAGCAGCCCATTGTGCTCTGTCACCTCTATATGAAGCGGGATGTCACCCCTGACGATCAGAAGAATACCGAGGAGTATCTGCGTGGGCAGTACATTGACAACCTCATTGGGCAGATGATGAACGACCGTCTGGCCGAGCTGAAGCAGCAGGCTCTGCCGCCCTTCCAGAGTGCCACGGGCCGTGCCAGCGACTTCTTCCTGAGCCGCACGAAGGAAGCCTTCAGCATGAGCATCAGCTGCAAGCAGGAGAATATCCTGGGTGGCATCATCAGCGCTGTGGCTTGTGCTGAGCAGGTGCGCCAGCAAGGCTTTACGCAGCCCGAGCTGGACCGTGCCAAGAGCTTCCGCCTGAACCACGACGAGCGAAAATGGCACGAGCGCGCCGACCGCAAGAACTCGCGACTGGTGAACCTCTGCGTGCAGAACTTCCTCAATGGCGAGCCCCTGGTCAGCATCGACACCGAGTGGCAGCTGACACAGAAGTTCGACCGCGAGGTGACCTTGCAGGAAGTGAATGCTGCCGTGCGCAATCTCATCACCGACAAGAACCAGGTGTTCATCATGTATGCTCCTGACAAAGAGAGCGTACACCTGCCCAGTGAGCAGCAGATTGAGGATGTCGTACTGGCCACGCAGCGGCAGCACTATGCTCCCTACAAGGAGGATGCCACTGGGCAGACGCTGGATGAATATATCAACTCCCTGAACCTGAAACCTGGTACCATTGTCAGTGAGAAGCCCTGGAAGCATGGCTTCACTGAGCTGGCGCTTAGCAACGGCATGCATGTCTATGTACGGCAGACCGACTTCAGCTCGAACGTGGTACAGCTGAAGATGAAGGCCGATGGCGGCACGTCGGTCTACGGCGACGAGGATATTGACAACTTCTCGCTGCTCACCAGCTCTGTCACCGATGGTGGCGTTGCCCAGTGGGATGCCATCGGGCTACGCAAGCTGCTCACGGGTAAGAGCGTGCGTGTCACCCCGTCGGTGGGTAGCCGCTCACAGAGCATCACTGGCGGTGCATCGCTGAAGGACACCGAGACCATGATGCAGCTGGTATATCTCTATTTCACCCAGCCCCGTCGTGACACGGTGGCTTTCAATGCCCTGCGCAATCGCACCCATTCCTTCCTGACCAACCGCAATGCCTCGCCCCGTGTGGATTACAACGACTCCATATCCGCCATCCTGTATGGCCATCACCCGCGTCTTATGCCTATGACGCAGCAGCGGCTGATGAATGCCGATTATGACCGTATGATGCAGATGTACCGCGAGAGCTTCAGCAATGCAGCGCAGTTCCAGACCGTCATCCTGGGCAATATGTCCTTGGATCAGTTGCGTCCGCTCATCTGTAAGTATCTGGCTACGCTGCCTTCCAGCCAGATCAGCCCTTCCAACCAGACTAGAGTCCTTCCCCAGATTGTCGCCCCCGATGGTGTCACCACCTTCAAGAAGCAGATGGCCACACCGCTGGCAAATGTCAGTATCTTCTATGTGGCGGATGTCGACTTCTCGCCAAAGGCCGATTTGGCGCTCGACTTCTTGAAGCGCACACTCTCCATTGCCTATACCGACTCCGTGCGTGAGGAGAAGGGCGGCACCTATGGCGTCAGCGTGGAGTTCGACCTGGACAAAGACGACCGTCCCAATGCCATGCTGCGCATCAGCTACAATGCCGATCCTAGCCGCTATGGGGAGCTGAATCCCATTGTTTACCAGCAGTTGCGCAACATTGCCGACCGTGGCCCGGAGCCCACATCGGTGGAGAAAGTGCGTGAGTACCTATTGAAGCAATATCAGCAGGCTGCCATCACTAACGACTACTGGGACTATGTGGCCTGGCACCAGCTGGACGATGATGCCGACTTCGACGAGGGTTACTGTGACATGGTGCGCCAGATGACTGCTGCCGACATTCAGCAGATGGCCCGCCAACTGGTCAGCGGTGGCCGTCGAATTGAGGTCACCATGCTCAGCGAATAGCTCCCAGCGGATATAAAACTAGGTTGTCCTCCGTTGTTCAAGTTCTCTTAAAGGCCGAAAAGTCTTTTTAAGAAAACTAAGACAACGGAGGACAACATACTATTTGGCATCGGGTTCTGCGAACTGCCGGAAATAATTGATGCAGTGGTTGCGCCACTCGCGGGCGTTCTCCTGCTGGTGGTACAGCCGGTCGCTGACTTCGCGGTAGCGGCGCGCATCTACAAAGGGGCGCATCTGCTCCCAGACGTTCACAAAGCCGTCCACCTGCTCCACTCCAAGATTGTAGTGGCGCTGCAGGTCCTGCCATAGTGTAAGGCCGTTGGGCATGACGAAATTCCAGGGCAGGTGGTGGAACCAGAGCAGGTATTGTTCGGGGCAGGTTTCCACATTGTCATAGAGCTGGTCATAGGGCTGACGGTACTGCTGTGAGGCTCCAGTGCCACCATGTGTGCTACGGTTGAAGCCGATGCCGTCGGTTCCAGCCTTGTGATACCATACAGGCTTCCACTCATCAGGGAAATTGGGTTGATTGCCCTCTGGCTCAGGACCATAGTGGTGGTCGCCTTTGAAGATGTGATGCAGGCCCAGTGGCATCATATAGTTTACACAGGCCTCGTGGCTGTCCTCCATGACGTTGGTCATAGGACCCAGGAATTGTTCGTCAGTAGAGAAGGTCTGCTGCAGCCATTCGCGGGCTATCTGGCGCGATGATAGGTTGGGGTTCCAGGCCAGTCGTCCAAAGACGTACCAGTTAGCTTGCGAGAAATGGTGGCCGCACCAGTTGGCATCCAGACCGATGTTGGCCACACCGGCAATGGCGGGCATGGGCATGTTGACAAAGCTGAAGAACTCCTGCCACATGGGGCCAAGGTAGACCAGATGGCGGCTCTGGCCCAGATACTCCTGGGTGATTTGCAGCTCGGGCATCATGGGAGTTTTTCTCAACTGGTCGAACAGTGGGCTGTAGGGCTCGCGGGGCTGGAAGTCCAGCGGGCCGTTCTTAATCTGGATGATGACGTTCTTGCGGAACTGTCCATCCAGGGGCTTAAACTCGTTGACGGCCTTCATCACGCGGTCTGTATTGCCCTCATGGTAGCCATAGACAAAAGCTCGCCACATGACGATGCCTCCGTGGGGGGCCAGGGCGTCGGCCAGCATGTTGGCGCCTTCGGCGTGCGTGCGCTTATAGTCGCCGGGGCCAGGCTGCCCCTCGCTGTTGGCTTTGACCAGAAAACCGCCGAAGTCGGGTATCAGCTCATAAATCTGGCTCACCTTTTTCTTCCACCATTCGGCCACCTGGGCATCCAGTGGGTCGGCAGTTTTCAGAGGCTTGCCGCCATTGAAACCCTCAACGGCTACGGTCATGGGCGAGGCGAAATTCACTGACAAATAGACGCGTATGCCATAGGGGCGCAGCACGTCGGCAATGGCACGCACAGAGTCCAGATATTCCGTAGCGAGCATCTTTGGCGAAGCATTCACGTTGTTCAGTACTGTGCCATTGATGCCGATAGAGGCGTTGGCTCGCGCATATTCCTCAATTAATGAGGAATGAG
>CAMNJH010000080.1 GCA_946541275.1 uncultured Prevotellaceae bacterium | reverse complement strand
AGGGTGGTAACATCCCCAAGGAGTTCATCCCCAGCATCCAGAAGGGCTTCGAGGCAGCCATGAAGAACGGTATCCTTGGTGGCTATCCCATGGACTCGATGAAGGTTGTCGTAGTGGATGGTTCGTTCCACCCCGTCGACTCAGACCAGCTCTCGTTCGAGATTGCTGCCCAGATGGCCTACAAGGCAGTATGTGCCCAGGCTAAGCCCGTGCTGATGGAGCCCATCATGAAGCTCGAGGTGGTGACACCCGAGGAGAACATGGGTGACGTCATCGGTGACCTGAACAAGCGTCGTGGCCAGGTGGAAGGCATGGATGAGGCTCGTAGTGGTGCACGTGTTGTAAAGGCTATGGTGCCCCTGTCAGAGATGTTCGGCTATGTCACCGCTCTGCGTACCATCACTTCTGGCCGTGCTACCAGCTCTATGGAGTACGACCACCACGCACCGCTCAGCAGCTCTATTGCCAAGGCTGTATTGGAAGAGGTGAAGGGTCGCGCTGACTTGGTGTAATGAACTCACTATCTGACAGTCGGATTTTTGCGGTCGGATTTGTCAGATAGTATTCAACAAAGAAAAGAATTGCAGTTGAGCAAATGACTCTTTAGCTGCATCAATTAAAAACAATAGTGTAATCATTAAATCGTAAAATTAAACAATGAGTCAGAAAATTCGCATTAAGCTGAAGAGCTACGACCACAAATTGGTCGACAAATCAGCAGAGAAGATTGTGAAGGCCGTGAAGGCTACGGGTGCCGTCATCAGCGGTCCTATTCCCCTTCCCACTCACAAGCGTATCTACACCGTGAACCGTTCGACCTTCGTCAATAAGAAGGCTCGTGAGCAGTTCCAACTGAGCAACTACAAGCGCCTCATTGACATCTACAGTTCTACCGCTAAGACTGTTGATGCTCTGATGAAGCTGGAACTCCCCAGCGGCGTGGAGGTTGAGATTAAGGTCTAGTACCAGGTGAAGAATAGCAATATTCATGATTATATTTTCGGGGTAATGCCATTGGGCATTGCCCCGTTTTTTAGTCACTTTCGGCAACTTAGAACAACTGTTGATGGTCACACTTAGTGTTCAAATGCTTTTAGCGAGCTACTTCACTGATAGAATGAATGCGTAGTGCAGTGGTTTGTTGCCGTCAATGGTATATTGGGGCAATGTGCGCTGGCCCCAGGTGTCTACTCCTCCCACGCCGTGTATATTGAGGTCGATGTTCAGGTTGACGAATCGTCCACGGGCAAGGTCCTTGGGATGACGGGCAGCTGGAAGGTCTTCCTCACCATAGTCCCAGGCACGGATACAGAGTGGCTGTAGCCCGTCAATGCGGAGCGTTCGGTGGGCTGAGGCAATCTGGAACCAGCGTACGTCGCAACGGTTGCTGTTGTCTTGAGGCTTTAGGTATTCTGTCTCATAGTCGGAGAGTGCCATGCTGTAGCGGCCAATGAATGCCGAGTGTTTGCGGTCAGGGTAGTTCTCCCAGGGGCCCCGCCCATAGTATGCAATGTCTGTCATGTCAGCAGGAAGTCGCATACGCATGCCGAACTTCGGTATCAGAGGAATGCTGTCGCTGGTGGGGCGATAGTCGGCATCCACCATGATTCGCCCATCTGCCGTGATGGTATAGGTTAGTGTGTAGTCGGCACCTACGGGTAGTGCCATTTCAGCAGTGATGATGGTCCCGGTCTTGGTCTTCTTTATCTTCATGGATTTCATAGTGCGCTGCTGGGCTGCGTCCTTCCATGCGCCCAGACGCTTTTCGAAGCCTGCGGCATCCTGATTATCGTTGGTCGGTTTCCAAAAGTAGGGCTCCAGTGCCCCTTGGAGTATCTGCTCCCCATCTATCGTCCAGCTGGTAAGGGCGCCATTAGGGTCAATGGTGATGGAGCCGCGATGAGTGTTGATGATGATGCCATCGCCCTGCTTTCGTGCCTTGGCAGGCTTGCCCTTCAGTGTGGTTGGGAATAGGTATGGCTGTAGTACAAACTGCTCGCTGGCCACCGCAAAGCCTGCTTTAGCCCATGGGGTATCATGACGCAAGTGGGCAGCGACATTCAACAGCGTCTCGCCGTCATAGCGTAGCGTGTCGTAAGTCATGTCGTATTCATCAGGCAAGGTGAAACAGTCGTGGTTGATGATGCTGATGCCGCCTTCCCCGCGTACGAACTGAAGGGGCTGATAGACGTGCTGAACCTCGTAGTAGTGAGGGTGGGGGGTACGGTCGGGGGCAAGCAGACCATTGATACAAAAGTTTCTGTCATTGGGTTGGTCGCCGAAATCGCCGCCATATAAGAACGATGGGAGATGAAAGGAGTGCAGGGAGACGGTTGGCGTCTCAGGATTTTGTGAAGACTTCAGTTTCGCAGCCAGTTTCTTGTTTTTAGCCCTCAATTCCTCACTGAGCCCCTGGTCAACCCAGTCCCAGATAGCAGCTCCGGCTATGCTGCTGTCAGCATAGATTACATCCCAGTATTCCTGGAAGTTGCCCATGGAGTTACCCATGGCATGGGCATATTCTCGGGCAATTAGCGGCTTCTCTTTTTCCTTCTCGGCCTCACGGCGCAGAACATCGGGCGTGGGATATCCATAGTCGTGAAGGGCTGAGTAGCGTGGATGTCCGTCATAGAAGGGCAGGCGTGTTGAGTCAAGCTGGCACACCATGTCGTGCATGGCTTGGATGTTTGGACCGACACCGCCTTCATTGCCCAGGCTCCATAGAATGACACAAGGGTGGTTCTTGTCTCGCTCTACCAGTGAGATGGCTCTGTCAACGTGGGCATCCTTCCATGCGGGGTCATGGCCCATTGTCTGGTTGGCATAGCCGTAGCCATGGCTCTCTTGGTTGGCCTCGTCCATGACGTAGATACCCCAGCGGTCGCAGAGCTCATAGAGGTACTCGCGGTCAGGATAGTGGGAGGTGCGAAGGAAGTTGATGTTGGCCTGTTTCATCAGGCTGATGTCCTGCTCGTAGGTGGCATTGTCGACGTAGCGGCCTGTCAGGGGGTGATGGTCGTGGCGGTTTACGCCGCGCAGTTTCACATTCTGCCCATTTATTTTAAAAACTTCACCCACACACTCCACTCGTTTCACCCCGAGGTGATAGTCAAAATGCTCGATGACGGCATCCCCTCCATCACGAAGTTCAACGCTGAAAGGGTAGAGGTTCGGTTTCTCGGCCGACCAGAGCTTGGGGTGCTCCATTACATAGCTAAGCTGTACGTGCGCTGTGTCGCCAGCGGAGAGAGTCGCCATGGACTGGGCAAGAGTCTTTTCGCCGATGGTGAATACCACCTTCAGATCCTTGGCTTTCTGCCGGCTGGTGTTGCAGAGGGCTACGTCGGCTGTGACATTTGCCTGGGTGAAGTCGGCATTGGGAATGGCCGTCACCCTGTAGTCACAGATGTGCGTCAAGGGGCGCACCCACAGCTGCACAGGGCGGAAAATACCTGAGAGCCGCCACATGTCCTGGTCTTCCAGGTAGCTACCGTCGCTCCAGCGATAGACTTCCACGGCCAGTCGGTTGCTGCCTTCGTGCAGATAGCAGGTTACGTCGAACTCGGCTGGCGACATGGAGTTCTGACTGTAGCCTACCTTCTGCCCGTTTATCCAGACGTACATGGCAGAATGCACACCGCCGAAGTGCAGAATCAGATTCTGGCTGAGCATCTCTTTTGTAGCTTCAAAGAAAGTGACGTAGGAGCCTACGGGATTGCGGTTCTCATAGGCTGTCCAGTCCTTGGGCGGCTCTGTGGTCACGCTGGGGCGATTCCTTGCAAACGGATAGTTGATGTTGATATAGATAGGTGTGCCGTAACCTTGCGTTTGCCAGTTGCCTGGAACGGTGATGAAGTCCCACTGGCTGACGTCGTAGTCTTCTTTGTAGAAATCAGCAGGACGCTCGTCGGGATTGCGGCTCCACTGGAAGCGCCATTGTCCGTCAAGCGTGATAATCTCCTTGCACTCTGCCTCCTTGGAGGGTAACTGTAGCGTGGCGTGGTAGGGCAGTTTGTTGATGCCGAGTACCGCTGGGTTCTCCCAGTCGCGAGGCTCGTTCTGTGCGGATGTCGTGGATATGGCTGCCCAACTGAGCAGTGTGGCCAAAGGCAGTGTGTAGCGCTTGAATGTCATGTTTGTCTTATTTGATGGGTTCCATGTGAATGTTGATGTGAGTTGTAGGGCCGAAGCGTTCCTTCAGCTTCTTCTCTATGGCAGTAGCTCGGTCGTGGGCTTCTCGCAAGGGCAGGTTACCGTCCATACGGATGTGGGCTTCAATGGCTATGCGATTGCCAATGCGGCGGGTGCGCAGATTGTGGGGCTCGGTGATGTCGGGGAAGGAGCTGATGATGGTGGCAATCTCCTGTTCTGTGTCTTCTGGCAGCGAGCTCTCGGTCAACTCGTCCACGCTCTGCTTCAGCAGCTCGTAAGCCACTTTCACCAGCATCAGACCGACAAAAATGGAGGCCACGGGGTCGAGCACCGTCCAGCGGCTGCCTAGGACGATGGCGCCACCAATACCAGTGGCAGCGGCGATGGACGACAGGGCATCACTGCGATGGTGCCAGGCATTGGCAATCATGGCCTGCGAGTTCAGCGCTTTGCCACGCACGGCAGTATAGCGGAACAGCACCTCCTTAACGACGATAGACACCAGGGCTGCCCAGAGGGCCAGCTTGCCTGGGGCCTGCAGTTCAGCGCCACCTGCCCATAGCACCACTTTCTGCACGGCTGCTACCATGATGCCGATGGAGACAATGACCAGCGCAATGCCAATGATGAACGTGGCGAAGGTCTCGAACTTGCCGTGTCCGTAATCATGTGATTTGTCCTGCGGCTTGGCGCTCAGGCGGACAAAAGCCAGCACGACTATGTCGGTGATGAAGTCCGACAGCGAATGAATGGCATCCGCCATCATGGCCGAGCTGTGGCCGATGATGGCAGCTATGAACTTAAAGGCGAGCAGCGCCATGTTGCCAGCACTGCCCACCAGTGTCACTTTGTAGATTTCCTGCTCTCTGCTCATTTGGATAGTTGAAACACGAAGTCCTCAAGTGTGCAGAGTGACTTCTCTTTCGTTTCAGACAAGAAAGTGAAGAATATGGCATGCTTGCCTGTCATCTTCGAAAGCTCGGGGAGGGAGATGACCAGTTCTGTGGCCTGCTGCGGCATGTCTGCCTTCAGCTGCAGCTCACCCAGAAGCACGCCGCCATGCGATGGCCACGGGCTGTCGGCCATCACGCTGATGGTGCCATCAACGCCTTCGGGCACAAGGTTGAGGTGCAACTCTAGTCGGCGGCCTTGCGTTGCCGTGAAGTTGAAATACTTGTAGCCCACAATGGAACCATCGGTATTGTTGACCACGGGATTGCTGTTTGAGGGCAGGGCGTAGGGATTGACCATCTTGTCGTCGTTGCCATAGGAAGCAGCAATGTATGAGCCGTAGAAAGTGTTGTTAGGCCAGTTGTGCTCTGCCGTTTTCGGTCCTGTGCACCAGCAGGCGATGCCGGCCGAGTGCCTTTCCAGCGGGTCCAGACCGTTCAGTGAGAATCCTTCCGACGTGTATTCGCCTTCGCTGATTTCCACCTTTCCTCCAGGGCCTTCTTCCACATTCACTTCTATGGGAGCCACCATGGCCTGACGCGCAAACTCATTGAGGCCGGTCTGCCGATGGTAGAAGACATACCACTGGCCATTAATCTCGCAGATGCTGCCGTGGGTGTTTCCTGAGACGCAGGCCGTGGCAATGGTGTCGCCCAATTCGTTTGTGCCTCGTGCACGCCCGTCAATGATGGTGCCGCCGTAGGTAAACGGACCCAGCGGACGGTCACCATAGGCGTAGGCCAGCGTATAGTTTGATATGGGCAGGCCGAACTCGCCGTCCTTTGTGAAGCGGCTATAAATAAAGATGTATTTGTCCTTCACCTTGCGGATGGACGAGGCCTCGAAGAACCTGAAGTCGCCAGGCTGCTTGTAGCTGGGAATCATGTCCTCCACCACTTCCGTCCCGGGCTTCACCGTGGCCATGGTAGCAGGATCCAGTTCGGCGGCAAAGGAGCGCTCGAATCCCCAGTAACCGTAGATGCGACCATCGTCGTCCACGAAGACGGCAGGGTCGAACTGCAGCACGCCGTCGCTCTTGTTGGGGTCTTCCTTGCTCCAGTTGCAAACTTCAAAGGGACCGTCGGGCCTGTTGCTTTTGCATACCATGCCATTGCGACCCCATGCCTGGTTGTTGGGATAGAGGTAGTAGGTCTTCTCGCCGTTGGGCGCCACCACCAGGGTCACGTCGGGGGCATAGAGCACGTCGGCCAGTCCCTCGGGGTCGAGCAGTTCGCCATTGGCATTTTTGTCGACGCAGAAAATTTCGCCGTCATAGCGCCACTGTGTCAGACTGTCGACCGATGCCGACCAGACCACCTGCTCACGGCCGCAATAGTTGTCAATCATACTATCGTGTGAGCCGTAGATATAGACGCGCAGCTTGCCAGGCTGGTCCGGGTCTTCAAACACATAGGGCTCGCCATCGGGAATATGTTCCCACAGGGGCAGATAGGGATTGCCAGGGGTCTGAAGGGTGGCGGACTGAGGGGATGGGTTTGAGGGGGATGAGCACGAGTTGAAGCCGCAGCAGACGGCGGTGCACATGAGGCCGAATAGGGATGTTTGTAGGGCTTTCATATTGTGGTTATGTTATGGTGGTTATTTCTCCTGCCTGGTGGGGTATACCAGTCGCACGCCGTAGATTTCGCCAATCTGCTTGCGAGGCTTAGCAACAAATTTCACGCGTACCTGCGTCTTCCCCTTCAGTACCTCTGCGGGGATGGGGTAGGTTTCGTATTTGAACTCCGAGATGCGGTACTTGCCCGTGTTATTTACTGACTGCACCAGCACATCGTCCACGAAGATGTCGAACTCATGGCTCTTCCATTCGCCCACGCCCCAGTATTTCAGGCGGAGCGACAGGTCGGTGCGGCCGGCAGTCTGCATCAGATAGCTGAAGTAGTGGCCGTCGCGTGCATCGCGCCAGAACACGTCGTTGGTGTTGCCCGTCTGCGAGCGGTCGGTCTCCATCTTGTGGTCGGTCTCGGGCTGCTGCTCGCCGGGCTGCACCTTGTCAACAGTGCGGGCCTCCAGCTCCTGACGCTCCTGCTCTTCCTTCGCCAGTTTGGCAAGATAGTCGTTGTAGCTCGTCTCCGATAGGGCCAGCCAGTACATCATGTAGCGTGAGTCGTGAATCTCGAAGAAAGGCTGGAGTTCATTGGCCATTGATGGTTGACCATTGACCATTTTTGTGGTGAGGGTGAAGTGCAGGGGCTTGCCGCTGACGGGCTTCAGCTGGTTGGCGATGTCCTCAATGCGGTTGTTCACCAGGATGGGAGCCTCGTTGATGGGCAGCTTCTTGCCGCTGGCATACTGTCCGAAGCGGCTGTCGTCGGCTATCAGATGAGCCATGTCCTCCGTGCCTGTCTTCATGCCAAGCAGGATGGGGCCGTGCATCAGGGCGATGTACTGCGGCTCGTTGGGCAGGTACTTGATGCTGTTGTGCATGGGGAACTCAATGTCCACCACGTCGCCCTTCTTCCAGTTGCGGGTGATAGGAATATAGCTGGAAGGGCCCGTGACGAGTCCGAACCCCCCTTCTACTCCTCCCACGCCAAGGTCGGTGCCCACCAGCTTGCCGTTCACCTTCACCTGAAAATCATAGGGCGTCACCCAGCCGGGATAGCGCACCTGGAGCGTAAACTGCCCCTTACCTTCGATGATGGTGATGCGGCTGGTTTCAGCATAAGGGAAGGCTGTCTCCTGGCGCAGCACGAAGCCCTTGTCCCGCCAGTTCAGCTCTGATGCCACATAAAGGTTCACGAAAAGGTTGTCGCCCTTTCTGGTATAGATGAACTGTCCGTACTTGCTATGGTTCTCCATACCCGTGCCCACGCAGCACCACATGGCCTCGTTGGGTGCTGAATAGTTGCGATAGTGGCGCGGACGGGCGGGGGTGAAGTAGACGTAGCCGCCGTGCTCAGGATGTTGCGAGGAGAGAATGTGGTTGAAAGTGGCCAGCTCATAGTAGTCGGCAAAGCGGGCCTCCGGGTTACGATGGTGCAGAAGCTCCGTCAGCTTCAGCATGTTGTTGGTATTGCAGGTCTCGGGGCCGTCGATGTCGTTGATGAAGTCCATGCAGGCCTCCTTGCTGGGGAAGTGTTCGCGACGCGAGTTGCCCCCGAAGGCCAGTGAACGCTGCCCTGTGACGATGTCCCAGAAGAACTGGGCTGCTTCGTGGTAGCTCTCATTGCCCGAATGCGTGCTGATGCGCTCGAAACCCACCACCTTGGGCACCTGCGTGTTAGCGTGCATGTTATCCAGGCAGTCCACGCGCTGCATCATCGGTGTGAGCAACCGGCGATGCGAGAATCGCTTGGCCACGTCGAGATACTTCTCCTGACAGCCAGAGATGCCGTAGGCATCGTGCAGCACCTCGTTCATTCCACCGTGCTCGTTGCCTAGCATGCGCTCCATCTGCTCGTCGCTGAGGTTTGCCGTCAGGTCGATGGCCCAGTCGCAGAAGCCGAGGAAGAGCTTCTTAGCCTGCTCGTTGCCACAATACACCCATGCGTCGCGCAGGCCCGCGTACATCTTATGTATATTATAGAACGGCGCCCATGAGCCGAAGTACACGCCGAAGTCGCCTTTCTTGAAGTTGGTCCAGATGTTCGCGCTGTTGGGCATGCCGCCCACATAGCCTTTGCCCCATTCAGGGTTGTTGCGAGAGTTGGCGTCAGCGCACTCCTGCAACTCGCTGATCATGTACTCCATGCGCTGTCGGCACTCCTCATTGCCCATGGCGGCGTTCATGGCCATAGCCGTCAGATAGTGACCACCCACGTGGCCGTCCAGCCCGTCCCAGTTGGGATAGGCCTTGGCCTTTGGTTGCAGACCGGCCTCCTTGCGATAGGGTGCCAGCAGACGGTCGCAGTCGTACTGCAGCAGCGTCTTGATGTTCAGGTCGCGGGCCTTCTTCAGAGGGCCGTCCAGCAGGGTTACATCGCCCAGGGGGAACTCTTCGGTGTACAATCTGTCTTGTGCGTTTCCGGCCACCACTGTGGCGACCAGGCATCCGATTACTAAGATTCTTTTCATTTTCTGGTATGATTGAATATGATTACTATTTCTGTTGTGCACTATCAATGATGATGCGCCGGTAGGCTGCCAGGGGAATGGTTCCATGATCGTGTACCTCACAGATGACGTGAATCTCTGCCGCTGCTGACCCCGAGTTGGGTATCGTCAGGGTTGAATGGGCCCCCTCCTTTTCTAGTTGGACATCCTGAGGACAGTTACCTATGTCCGTCTGTATCCACCAGTGGAATGACAATTCATCACCCTCAGGGTCGTACGAATCAGAGGCATCCAATGCTATCGTCTGTCCTGGTGAAGCCTTGAGGCGAATGGGTGACAAGCCTTTTTCGCCATTGATGATGATAACGGGATTCGTGTTGCCCCTTCCCGTGTCGGCCCATTCCATGCGGGCAGCAAAATCGTTGAAGATGTCGGGATAGAACTTTTCCTCGTATTGGCGTGAGATGGCTTTCTGCGGCTGGCGCCAGTTGGTCCAGGCTGTGGTGAGCGAGTCGGCGCACAGGTCACGACGGAAACAGCCTGCCCAGCCCACCTGTCGTGGGTCGTTGGGGTCGTGGAGTCCATTGGGCATGATGTTCAGCCAGCTGGGGGTGTCGCCCTCCACGCCCCATTTGTAGGTGGGATAGGCCTGTCCGAGCTGCCCTTTGCCTTGAATCATCGAGACATACTGCTTCCAGCTCTTGCTGCCCAGCTCATTCTGCGACAGCCAGGCACTCTCGTCCCAGACGAACAGCAGGTCGTCAGCAAACTCGCGTCGCATCCACTGATGTGAGCTGTAGGCTCGATTCATCCGCATGCCGTAGACCATGTCCTGGTCGGTGATGGTATAGACGCGCAGCTTGTTCAGAAACGCTTTCACTTGTTCTGGCGTTCGTTCCTGCTTTACCTGCCAGATGGCTTGTGCCAGCGTGTTGGCCCCGCCCCAAGCGGCTATCCACAGCGGGCGTTCGTCGGCCTCGTCGGCCAGCCGGATGATAAGGTCGCTGCCGGCCGAGCGGTTGGCAGCCCCTATGACACCGATGCCTGCGCGCGTGCTGCCCATGGCTACACGGCTGCGCAGATAGGCAGCACTGGGCCAGTAGCCAATGGCCTGGCTTCCCGCTTCATCCTCCTGGCTGCGGAAAAACGTCTGGTGGCTGCGCTTCATCAGGTTGGGAAGGTCGTGCTCATAGGCGTCGATGACACGCCACAGTGAGTCGGCCCATTCCTTGGGGTAGGGGTCGCAGTTCCAGCCAATCGTTGTAATGAGGCCTTCAATCTCTACTTGGTCGGCATACGACATCAGGCGCACCATCGACTCCATGTCGTCGGGCTCAATGATGCCCGGGGCTATATCGGTGAGCACTACGAGGCGGGGCTTCTTCATGACTGGCGGCTCAGCGGGGGCAGTGACCACTTCAACGTCGCCATAGCCCAGTCGCTGCCCTTCGGCCAGTTGGTCGGCCTGGAGCCGCAGAATCTTGGCTTGGATGGGTGGAAACTTGATGGTCTGCCAGATGGGGTTATTGACAATGTTTGAGAATTCCCCCTTCGCCACTTGCCGCCACTCCTGCCAGTCGCTGGAGGCATAGAGCGTGTAATGGGTGATTGTGCCCTCCTTCGACGTCTGCGGTGGCAGGTAGCGGAAGGATGTGATGGTCTGCACGGTGTTGAAGTCGATGGTCATCTGCCTGGGGTTGGAAAAGAAGATGTGCAGACCCGATGAGAGCTTCTCGCCAGCGTCGGGAATGTCGGCAGTCAGCTCGGGGGCCAGGTATATACCCACTTTCTTGATGATGGGCCGGGCTTTGGCATCCAGAATGGTGAAGCGCAGCTGAGTGGCCTTGATGGTGGGGAAGCAGACGATGCGCCGATGGCCTATGGTGGTCAGCCCGACTCCCTGGTTTTGCTCGCCTGCCCGTCGTTCCACAAGGGCGTCGCTTAAGGGTTGCCATTCCCCGTCGACAAGGGCCTCTAGTGAGAATTTCCTGACGCGCTGGCCCAGTGCAATGTCCTCTTCGGCCAGGAAGCGGTTAAAGGCAGTGGGCTTCTTGAAGGTATAGGTGTAGACCACGGTGTCGCCGCTCACCTCAGGGCGGCTGAGTTTTGCCTTGCGGGTGAGGTCATTCTGGAACACCTGGTGTATCATCTTGTTGAAGGCAATGCCGCGCAGGCTGTCAGTGGGGTGGATGCGCCCGTTGGGGGCGATGGGGAAATTGAGCAGCAGACAGGAGTTGCGGCCTACCGACTTATAATAGGTGTCCATCAGCTTCGACAGGCTCTTCACGTGGTCGTTCTCCGTGTCGTGGTAGAACCATCCTGGACGGATGCTGGTGTTCGTCTCGCCTGGCACCCACGAGTCGCCGTTCTCCAGCCCGTAGTGCAGCATGTTCCAGGTGACTTCGCCATCGTGGTTCAGCAGACTCCAGTTTGTCTCGCCAATCTCGCCGGCTTCAGTGCCCACCCAGCGCAGGTCACCACGGTCGCTGCCGTCGTTCCAGATGAGGCAGTGGGGCTGCAATTGGCGAATCATGCGGTAGGTCTCGGGCCATTCGTAGTAGGTGGTACGGTCAATCTTGCGCGTCTCGTTGGCGCCGCCATACCAGCCGTCGCCACCGTTGGCTCCATCGAACCACACCTCGAAAATGTCGCCATAGTTGGTCAGCAGCTCGCGCAGCTGGTTGCGGAAATAGGTGACGTATTCCTTCTTGCCGTACTGCGGATGGTTGCGGTCCCAGGGCGAGAGATAGACGGCAAACTTGAGCCCTTCAGCCCGACAGGCATCGGCCAGTTCGCGTACCACGTCGCCCTGTCCATTCTTCCAGGGTGAATTCTTCACAGAGTATTCCGTGTATGCTGAAGGCCACATGCAGAATCCGCAATGGTGCTTGGCGGTGAAGATGATGCCCTTCATGCCCGACTGCTTGCACACGCGTGCCCACTGGCGACAGTCCAGCGAGGAGGGATTGAAAAGGGTAGGGCTCTCATTGCCGAAGCCCCATTCCTGGTCGGTATAGGTGTTCAGCGAATAGTGGATGAAGGCATACATCTCCATCTCCTGCCAGCGCAGCTGGTCGGCATTGGGCGTTGGGCCGCAGGGCACTGGCCCGTTGGTGCAGTGGTCCGGAAAGCGGTCGCTCATGTCCGGGTATATCGTTTGCCGCTGTGCGCCGAGCGTCAGCGTCACTGACAAAAAGAGTGCAATAAGGTGAAATCTTCGGGGCATCGGTTTGTTGTTTTATAGTGCAAAGATAGAAAAATTAATCTGAATGACCAATACTTGGCACCCGAAAATGGCCATTTGCTACAATCTCAAAAGTTAATGCAACAAATGCCCGTCTGGCGGCTGCTATACGCGCGTGTGCGCGCTATTTCGCGCGAAAAAAAGTGCTACAAGTGCTACCGACGGTCATAACTGCCTGATATCTTGAATTTTCCGGGTGCATTTTCGGTTCTGGGAAGTGCTACCGAAAATGCTACAGGTGCTACCGAGTGTTCAACCGGCTCGGTATGCTAAGAAAAGTCGCCGCCGCATGAAAAAAAGTCGGCGGGATTTTTCAAAACGGCGCCGAGATTTTTCAAAATGGCGTTGACTTTTTCAAAAAAGTCGCCGTCGTTTTTGAAAAAGTCAACGACTTTTCGGAAAAAACGATGTTCTTTTTCAAAATGTCTCATTTTGCACAAAAAGAAAAAAGTGTGCAATATTTAGTAAGCGGTAGCACCTGTAGCATTTCCGGTAGCACTTCCCAGAACCGAAAATGCACCCGGAAAAATCTCTTTTCCAGTGGGTTAATGCCGTGGTAGCACTTGTAGCACTTTGTTTCCTTATTTACACGCGCGTATAAAGCCTTATTTCTATTAGGCAGTGAATCGAATAGATTCAGGTGCTGCTAATGCCAAAGGTAGCATTTTGCTTGTGTATGAAAGCAAGATGAAAAGCAGACAGACTCTTCAATGACTCTGAAAACATAAAAAATCTTAAAAAATGACCTGCAAGACTTGCAGGAATCAAGGAAAATGAGTACCTTTGCACCCGCAAAAGTGTGTATTGCGCTGG
>CAMNJH010000079.1 GCA_946541275.1 uncultured Prevotellaceae bacterium | reverse complement strand
GCACGGCCATGTACTCCAGAATGCGCTCCTTCACCTTCTCCATGCCGTAGTGGTCGTGGTCCAGAATCCTCTGCGCCCGGTGCAGGTCCAGGTCATCCCTCGTATATTCGCCCCAGGGCAGGCTGACCAGCGTCTGCAGATAGCTCAGCTGTACGTTGTAGTCGGGCGACTGCGGCTGCAGGCTGTCCAGCTTCTCCGTCTCCTTGTAGAACGTGTTGGCCACCTCCTCCGTCCATTTCTTCTTCAGCGCCTTCTCCAGCAGCGCCGTCTTCTCCGGCTGCGTGCTCGTGCCCATCTCCGCCTGCAGATTCTTTATCTGCTGCTGCAGGAAGTAGTTCTTCTGCTGCTCGTCCAGGTCCTCGCGCGTCTTGTTCCTGATGTCGGCCTTCAGGTTCTGCAGGTTGATTTCGCGGTTCAGCGCCTTCATCGTGCCGAACAGCCGCTCCTTCATCGAGTCCACGCTGATCAGCTGGTTCTTCTCCTTCATGGTGAAGGGCATGTTCGAGCACACGAAGTTCAGCGCCATCACGTCGTTCGTAATGTTGCGAATGGCAAAGCTCGCCTCGTCGGGAATCTCGTCGGCTATGTTGATATACTCCTCCACCTGGTGGCGCAGGTCGTCGATGGCCGTCTTCCACTCCCTGTCGCGCTTGTCGGCCATCAGCTCGGGGGCCGCCTCCACCTGTCCCTGCAGGAAGGGCTGCTCGCCCACTATGCCCGTCAGCCGCAGCCGCCCCAAGCCCTGCACGATGGCCGTCAGCGCGCCGTTGGGCAGCGTCAGCTGCTTCACCACCTTCGCAAACACGCCATAGCGGAACAGGTCCTCCAGTCCCGGCTCCTCCACGTCGGGGTCGTTCTGGCACACTATCCCTATCAGCGCCCCCGTCTTCTCCGCTTTCCTCACCAGGCGCATGCTCTTCTCCCGTCCAATCAGTATGGGCGACACCACGCCGGGGAACAGCACCAGGTTCCTCACTGGAAGAATGGGCAGCTCGCTAGGCGTGTCCATGTCGGTCAGTTTGGCAAAGTCACCGTCTATATCGGCTATCATCGAGAAGGCCTTGTTGCCCTGCCCGTTGCTCATAATGTAACTCTTTCTATCCATTTTAGCCTGCAAAATTACACATTTTCTTTCATCCCTCAAAATAAATTCCCCACTTTTGCAGCCGTTAACAGAATAAATTTCGTAACTTTGCACCCAAAAACAACTCCTCACTCCTCACTCCATGTTCCGTTTCCGTCAGTTCACCATCCACCAAGATCAGTGCGCCATGAAGGTAGGCACCGATGGCACCCTGCTGGGTGCCTGGGCCGACGTGCCACTGCCTGTTGCCACGCCGTCAGCCCCGCCGCTCATCCTCGATGTAGGCACCGGCACGGGGCTCATAGCCCTGATGATGGCCCAGCGCTTTCCTGAGGCCACCGTGGAGGCCATCGACGTCGACCCCTCCGCCGTCCAGCAGGCCAGTCAGAACGCAGCCTGCTCTCCCTTCGCCAGCCGAGTCCACGTGCAGCTGTGCGACGTCGCCTGCCTGCAGGGCTCCTTCGATGCCATCGTCTGCAATCCCCCTTACTACACTCACGCCCTGACCAGCCCTGATGCCCGCCGCACCATGGCCCGCCATGCCGTCACCCTGACTTACGCCCAGCTCATGCGCCATGCTTGGCGCATGCTCCGCCCCTGGGGGCAGCTGTCGGTAGTGGTGCCCAGCCAGCAGAAGGGGCTCATGGAAAGCGAGGCCGCCCTGGCCGGATTCTTCCTGTGCCGTCAGTGCGCCGTCAGAACTACTGAGCGAAAGCCACCACGACGATTCCTCTTGGCCTTCGCCAAGCAGTCCGCACCATTCTGCGCCGCCACGCTCACACTGGGTACACCAGAGGCCGAAACGCTCACCAGACAATTCTACCTCTAAATTCTACGCTAAAACTCAAACGGGAGAGAAAACAGAGATACTAAGAGGGGGATAAAATACAACTGGATGGGGAAGATATGCTAGGGGCTACTGCGCCTATTCCACATCCACTGGAAGGAAAAAAGCAAAAAGTTTTTGGTGTTGCGTTTCTTTTTTGTACCTTTGCACCAACTTTTAATACTATTAACACAATTATACGATGAAGAAATACTTTTCATTAGCCATTCTGGCCATGATGATATGGGCAGGTGTGGCTTTTGCACAAGATGCCGTAGTGAGGACCATGGGGCAGGCTGCTTTGCGCCCTCTGCCTGCCACTCCGCAGAGCAAGTTGACAATGATGTCTGCAAAGGGACGCCTGCTGAACAAACAAGTGAAACGCGTGGCACAGGACTACAAAATGCCTGCTCAGATTTACGGCCTGATGGTTTATAGCAGCACTTGGCCGGGTGGCAAAGGCAATGGGCGCTTTGGCGTTTACTCGTTTGCCGCCGATGCACCGAACAACATGAGTGCGGTGATGAAGAGTGACAATATGGCAGCCAGTGGCGGAGCCATCTATGGAAAAGGACGGCTGAACATACTGAACTATGAGGCGCTTTGGGGTTCCATCATCCTGAACTATGACTACTTCGAGTATTCCACTCAGTATTGGGACCTGCTGCAGCACGTGCATCAGGACGATGTGACACGACTGATGTCTGCCGCGGGTGTCTATGACCCCACCACCGACCAGTATTTCGCCATCATGTACACTGATGACATGCAGCACCAAGTCTTTGGTACGCTGAATTATGAAAACAATTCGCGCCAGGTCATTCGCCAGTTGGCCGACAATCAGAATGTGTGTGCCATGGCTGTTGCTAACGATGGCACACTCTACGCCATCCGCTTTGATGGTAAACTGGTGACGGTGAACAAGTCGAACGGACAGCAGACTATAGTGGGCGCTACGGGTATCACACCGCAATATCTGCAGAGCGCTGCCATTGATCCCCGTACGGACCGTATGTTCTGGGCTGCCTGCTCAGCTGAAGACCCCATTGGCTTGTATGAAGTAAATCTGGAAACAGGCGAGGCCCAGCTGATTCAGGAGTTCAAGAACAGCGAGGAGTTGGTGGGACTCTATATCCCCATGCCCGATGTGGCCGAAGATGCACCGGCACAGCCCACTTCAATGACAGCCACCTTCATCAATGACCAACTGACAGGTACCGTCAATTTCCGTTTGCCAAAGAAAACCTATGCTGGCGAGGACATTAGCGGAACTACGCTCGACTTCCACGTTTATGTAGATGGCGAACTGGCAGCCCAAGGCACTGGCGTGGCTGGCGAGGTGGTGCGACCCGAAGTGACTGTCGCTCAGAGCAAGATGTACCGTTTCGAAGCCTGTGCCGTGAACGGGGTAGGCGAGGGTCAGCGCATTCACCTGGATAAATTCGTGGGCAAAGACCAGCCCCAGGCACCGACGTCAGTAAAACTGGTGAAAACGACCAACGTGGATGAGGTGAAGCTGACGTGGGTAGCACCATCATCGCAGGGTGTTCATAAAGGTTATGTTGACAAATCACAGCTCAATTACACTGTCGTCCGCATGCCCGATGATGTGGTCGTGGCCGAGAAGACCACTGAACTTCAGCTCATTGAAACGCTCCAGTCTGAGCAGTTGCGTAACTATTACTATGTGGTGACAGCCTTCAATGGTGACATTGAGGGACTTTCGGCAGAATCCAACCGTATCACTATGGGCAGCGTGGTGGAGCCTCCTTACTATGAGAACTTTGAAGATTTGACCGTGGTTCCCAATATGTATACCTTCATTGATGCCAATAAGGACGGCAACACCTGGAGAAGCGGCTTTTGGAATGGCACGCAGAACAGTGACATCTTTTATCAGTATAATGAGGATGGTGTTACACCCGCCGATGACTGGGCCGTCATGCCACCTGTCCATCTGAAAGCCAATCGCTTCTATCGCCTATCCTTCGACTTGAATGGCTATTTCATTGGTACAGAGAAGGTTTCTGCATGGATGGGCGATGACAAGACTGCAGCTGCAATGACCACCCAACTGCTACCAACGCAGGTGGTTGACTACACTGACCAGCGTAATATGAGTTGTCTGGTGAAGAGCGACACTGAAGGCAATCGCTATTTCGGGTTCCATGCCGAGAGCGATGCGGATCAGGGCGTGCTCGAACTGGACAATATCCGAGTGGAGGAGATTGGCGTATTTGAAGCCCCTGACACCGTGACCAATTTCACGGTTGAGCCAGGTAACTATGGAGCCACTTTAGCTCAGATAACCTTCAAGGCACCTGTTCACGATTTTCTGGGACAGGAAATTACTGAGATTGACCGAATAGAGGTTTATCGTGGCGACCAACTGACGCAACTCATTGAGCACCCAGAACCTGGCAGTGAACACTCGTTCAAGGAAACCAAACTGCCTACGGGCAACGTGACATGGACGGTCTACACCTATAACAGCTTTGGTTGCGGCATTCCCGCTCAGCGCACTGTGTGGATTGGAACCGACATTCCCACCGAGCCCACCAACCTGCAACTCACCATGAACGGAACGACGGCCAGACTGACCTGGACGGCTCCCACCACGGGCGTTCATGGTGGATACGTCCGCGCTTCACAACTTACATATAATATTGAAGACATGAACTTCTACATCAAGGCCGACCATCGTAGCGGAACAACCTATTCTGAGAACCGCGGGGCAAAACAGGAGTTCCTCAGCTATCGTGTATCCGCCCAAAGCACGGCTGGCGGTGGCAATTATGCCACATCCAATACCGTCATCAGCGGACTGGCTTATCAACTGCCCTTCCACGAATCGTTCAGTGATGCCAGCACGTCACAGCTGTGGAGCCAGCAGAACAGCGGTGGCCAGATAGGACTGACCAGCAGTATTTCAGCTGATAATGACCGCGGAGCAGCCCTGTTTAAGCCTGACGGAAATGGGGATGTGGGTATGGTCACCTCAGGAAAAATAGATATGAGCAAGGCCCAACACCCAATTCTAGAATTCTATTATTATGCCGTGCCAGGCCAGGCAACCACGCTCACAGTAGCTGCCGTGCCCGACGGGGATGCTGAGAATCTGCAGGCGCTGAAGACAATCAACTACACTCAGCTACAGGGCAGTGAAGGGTGGCGCAAAGTCACCGTTGGGCTGGACAATCAGACTAGCTCGAAACACATCCTGCTCTCTTTCATTGGCCAGGCCACAGGAGCCCGTCATGGCGACATCGCCTTCGATGCCATCACGGTGCGTGAACAGGATGATGTCGACCTGGCCGTAGAGGTAGTCAGAGCTCCTTCGGTTGTCGAAGCGGGAAACACCGCAAAGACCACGGTGAAGGTCTATAATAATGGTCGTTTGGCAGCTACAGACTATCAGGTGCGGCTTTGTAAGAATGGCAAACTGATAGAAGAAAAGAACGGCCTGCTGTTGCAGTCTGGGGCCACCGTTAACTATACTTTCGATATTCCAACTACAGTGGTAGACCAAGAGGAAAACACCATTGAAGCCAGCGTAGTGGTCAATGGCGATGCTAATGCAGGTAACGACGTCTGCTCAGCAACTATTGTGCTGGATATGCCGCTCTTTCCCGTTCCGACAGCCCTTGAGGGCACTGAGATTGACGGCGATCTGAACATCGCTTGGACTGCCCCCGACCTTTCGCCGCGAAATATCATGGCCAGCGAGTCGTTTGAGCGCTATCAGCCTTTTATCATTGACGGAATGGGAGCATGGACGCTACTTGATGAAGACAATCTGCCCACGCTTGCTATGCAGACGGGCGATGGCAGTACCATCATGTACGAGCATGTGGGAGACCCTATGGCTTTCCAGGTGTTCAATGCTGAAAAACTGGGACTGGAGAACGTGGCAGCCCTTCAGTCGCATTCAGGTAGCCAAATGTTGATTAACATGCTTGAGGCCAACAGCGCCAAGGCTGATGACTGGCTGATTTCGTCAGAACTTCCTGGTTCAGAGCAGACGGTCAGTTTCTGGGTGAAGAGCATGAACAGTCAGAGTTTGGAGAACTTTACCGTGATGGCTTCTGCTACTGATGCTCAGCCGTCGAGCTTCAAGCCAATTGAGGCTTCAGCCACTCAGGCTCCAATTGAATGGACACAGGTGACGGCCCCGCTGCCCGCTGGCACTAAGTACTTCGCCATCCGCGTGAACAACAAGCAGAAGTTCATGCTACAGTTGGACGATGTGGAATATGCACGCTATAATACTGCTGATCTCAAGCTGATAGGCTATAATGTCTATTGGGCTGGTGAAAAGCAGAATGAAGAACCACTCAAATCAACCAGTTATCAGGTCACTTGGCTGGGCGACACCGATTATCTGGTCACAGCTGTCTACGAACAGGGAGAGTCGGGCCCCAGTCAGCCCATCAGCATCAACTCTGGAATCAACAGTCAGCGAGTGGGCATGCAAGGTATTGATGCTCCTGTCTACGATTTGCAGGGACGACGCACTCCTGGCCAGGGATTGCATCCAGGCGTCTATATTAGGAACGGCCAAAAAATCGTGGTGAAATAGTTTATCAATCTTTCCCCCAGCCTATGAGAATTACTTTATTGCAGACGGATGTGGCATGGGCGCGGCCTGAGGAGAACATTGCCCGCGCGGAGGCACTGATAGAGGGAGCAGCAGGGAGTGACCTCTATGTGCTTCCCGAGATGTGGGCCACGGGCTTTGTCGTGGAGCCAACAGGAATAGCCGAGGAGGAATCGACATCAGCGGCTTTGGCATGGATGAAACGAACCGTACGCGCCAGAGGTTGCGCCATCAGCGGAAGCCTGGCTGTGCGAGTGTCCGACGGCTCCTATCGTAACCGTCATTATTTTGCCACGCCTGAACACATGGTCTATTATGACAAACGCCATCTCTTTGCCCACGGCCATGAAGACGAATTCTATACGCGTGGAGATGAGGCTGTAATAGTAGAATGGAGAGGTTGGCGCCTGTTGCTTCAGACCTGCTATGACCTGCGCTTTCCAGTGTTTTCACGCTACGGTAGGGCTGGCGAGTATGATGCCATCATCTATGTGGCCAACTGGCCCGAAAGCCGGCAGTTGGCGTGGGAGACACTGGTGCGAGCCCGTGCCATTGAAAATCAGTGCTACGTCATGGCTGTGAACCGTGTGGGCGCCGCTGCCCAGTGTCATTATCTGGGCGGTTCGATGGTCATCGACCCCATGGGCCGTACGGTGGCCGAATGTTCTCAGGTGGAGCATTGGGCCACTGTGGCACTGGACATAGAGAAGCTAAGGGCGATGCGCAGCCGCTTCCGCGTGCTGGACGACCGCGACGTCAATGGCTGACCAGCCTGACGGGTGAGCACAGGCCGCTGGGCATGGGTGCCCACTGGTCGTAGAGCGTCTTTTTGTAGTTGATGTCAACGACGTTGATTTCTTCCATCTTGCGCCATTTCACGCCCTGGCGGTCCAGCTGGCTGATGCGGTTGGCCGGCAGATTGGTCACTTCTATGCGCAGCTCGTTGGAGCCGGCTTTCAGCGTGCCTTTCGTGTCGAGGATGAAAGGCACGCTCCAGGCGCAGCCTATGAACTGCCCGTTGATGTAGACGCGAGCCGACTCGCGCACGTCGCCCAGATGGATGCGCCAGTGGCGGGCTGCCTCGCTCCGGCTGAGACGGAAGTGGGTGGTGTAAACGCCCGTGCCCATGGTGATGCGCGTCTGTTCACTGAGATGCTCCCATCCCTGCAGTGTGTCCAGCTGGAAAGTGGACTCCACGGCGGGCGCCTCGTCGGTGAACGCCAGCGTCCATGGCCCGCCGATGACCTTGCTCTGGCCGTCGGGGTCGTCATGGCGAAGGGGGAGGGAGGCCGCGAGGGGCTGGCTGAAGAGCTGCAGGATCATCGACTCGCCGCTGCGCAGACTGACGGTCACCTTCCCCCCGTTCACCCTGGCCCTGCTCACCTCGCCGTTGAGGGGATTGAACCACAGGGCATCCCTGAATGGTACGGCCAGGCTCACTTCGGCTGCCATGACGTCGGCGGGGGTGAGGTTGGCCATGAAGTAATGGTAGCCGGTGGCGTTCTTACGGCGGATGGCCTTCAGGCCCAGCTGGGTCTTCAGGGCTTCGGGAGTGGCCGCGCGCGCCATCTGGGCGGCGTCAATGCCGCTGATGACGTGGGCGCCCTGCTGCCTCAGCTTCTCGACGTGCTGCTGCACGGCTGGGGGCATGAGGCCGCTGCCGGGGATGATGAGCCCTCGGTAGGTGGTGCCGCCGCTGGTGACGAGCTGCCCGTCGGGACGGCAGGTGGTCAGCAGCAGCAGGCGCTCGGAGATGTAGTCGCAGTCGAAGCCTGCATGGTCGATGTCGAGGATGGCCTGGCGGAACTGGGGCATCAGCCGGCCCATGGCGTGGATGGAGAACTGCATGAGCAGCTTGCCCGTGGACTGGCGCCATGCGTCGCGCACGGGCAGCAGCACCAGGAAGTCGTTGTCGGGCTGTCCCCACTGCAGGAAGCTTTGGCAGCGCTCCACGTACTGCATGAGGAAGGGGGCGTCGCGCCAGATGCTGTTGGTGGGGCTCATGTCGATGGAGGCATAGAACTTCCACCCTGGCCACGCGTCGTCGCGGGGGCTGTAGCACGTGCCGTGGAAGAACATGTGGTTCACGCCCGCGCAGAACATGAGGTCGAGGTCGGGCTTGAGCTGCGACAGGCTGGTGCGGAAGTGCTCGGTGAGCCAGGTGAAGGTCTCGCTGCTGGTGAGCGGCTTGCCGCAGACGTGGGCTGCCGAGGGGGCGTACTTGAACATGGAGTAGTCGGAGTCGTTGCGGCGTGTCTTGCCTGAGTCGGTGCGCAGTCCCCTGATGCCCAGGTCGCTCAGGCCGAAGCCCTCAATCTCGGGGATGTCGACGGCGGCGTAGCAGTCGATGAGGTTGGCGGGCGAGCCGTGGGCCTGGTTGCGGGTGATGGCGCCGTGGCGGTGGGCCCAGGCCGTCCACTGCTGGGTGAAGTTCTCGAGCAGCAGGTCGCCCAGCGTCTCACGGTAGTCGCTGATGACGTCGGCAGGACCGTCGTAGCCCGCCGCCGACTGTGCCAGGAGCTCGGGGAAGTGGTGCTCCAGCTTGTAGCCTCGGCGCTTCTCGAACTCGGCCAGCAGGGTGGGCGTCCACGTGGCGGCCTCCACCTCGTAGCTGTCGTTGAAGAAGGTGTGGGGGTAGGGGGTGGCGGTGCGCTCGAAGGCCTGCTCGATGTGCTGCAGATAGTGGGCCACGGCCTGGCGGTCGAAGTGGTCGATGACCAGCCCCTCGCCGCCGGGGGCGGCGCGCTTCACTTTCATCACTCCATATTTGATGTAGAGGGCGAGAACCTTGTAGGGGTTAGGAGTTAGGAGTGAGGAGTTAGGAGTTGATGGGAGTGAGGAGTTAGGAGCTGATGGGAGTGAGAGGTTGTCAAGGGCCAGCTTGCCGTCGTTGACATGGGTGGTGACGTCGATGGCGGTGCCGTCGGAAGTGTAGAGCATCACCTTGTGGAGGAAGGCGTTCTTGGCATCCTGCGCAGAGGGGGTGAGGTCGACCACGGCGTCGTCGGCCGTGCACGTCCGCTCCACGAAGACGGCTCGGCAGGCGCTCTCCTTCAGCGGCACCCAGGGGCCGCCGAAGGGCCAGCCGGTTCCCGTGGCCATGTCGACCTCGATGCCCTCACGGGCGGCCTGCTGCTGCGTGTAGCGCAGCATCTCCATCCATTGGTCGCTGAGGTAGGGGATGTTGCGGGCGTCGTTGCCTTGAACGCCGTAGATGGGGGTGATCTCCACGGCTCCGATGCCGTGACTGGCGTACTCGTGCAGATTCCACTGCAGGTTTGACTTGTCGACGGCCGACCCCAGCCACCACCAGCGTGCTCCGGGCTTGGCCTCGGTGGCCGGCGTGGGCCACGACTGGGCCCCGGTGGTCAGGGTGAGGGCGGTCATCGCTATGATTGATAAGAGCTTTTTCATGAGTGAGGAGTAGAGGGGAGTTAGGAGTGAAGAGTGAGGAGTGAGGAGTGGCATTTCTCATTTCTCATTTAAAATCGTTAGTTTCCATCGGGCTTGACAAGGTCGGCATTCTTGGCGGGAGACCACTGGAAGGTGCGCCAGTCATCGGGCTGGGCGGGGTCGAAGTCGCGCCAGTCGGGGCGCAGATAGCTGGCCAGGGGGAGACCCAGCTGCTTGATGCCCATCACCACGCACTTGGCCACCTCGTAGGCGCCGTAGGGGTTGAAGTGGGTGTTGTCGGCCAGCGCCTTCGGCTGGTCGGGGAAGGTGTTGGCGGGATAGTGCACCAGGGCGCGCTTGGAGTCTTCATAGCCCAGGGTCTCAAAGAGCACCTTCGTCATCAGGTTCAGGTCTATCAGCGGCACGTTCTCCTTCTCGGCCACCAGCTTCATGGCTGCGGGGAAGTCGCCGTGGGTGTTCTTCAGCGTCTGCTGGTCGTCATCGAAAGCCCGGCGCTGCGTGGGGGTGCAGAACACCACCTGGGCCCCCTTGGCCCGTACCTGGTCGATGAAGATTTTCAGATTGTAGGTGTAGTGATACCAGGGGCCGTCACCGGGGCGGTGTTCCTTCTCGTCGTTGTGGCCGAATTCCACAAAGACATAGTCGCCGGCTCGGAGCGTCTGCAGAATCTTGTCAAGGCGGAAGGAACTGATGAAGGTGCGGGCCGTCAGACCGCTCTCGGCATGGTTGCTGACGGCCACCTGGGGCCCGAACCAGCGGGTGATCATCTGCCCCCATGAGGCCCAGGGCTCGTTGTTCTGGTCGACCACCGTGGAGTTGCCGCAAAGGTAGATGGTGGGCACGTCGGCCTTCTCAATATGAATGTTTCGAACGGCGGGCTGAGGGCCGTTGAACTCGAGGGTCAGCTTGTCGTCCCATGTCAGGTAGTCCTTCTCACGGTCCTTGATCTTCACCCGCTTGTCGCCCTCAATGAGCGGCGAGCGCTTGTTCACCACGAACTCCACCATCCTCATGTCGTTCTTGTGCGGCGTCTGGATGGCTTCCAGCATCAGTCGGCGGCCTTCGGCCCTCAGCGTGGTGTTGCCGTTCTTCACACCGCCCAGTTCCACACGCACCAGGTAGTTGCCATCGGGCACTCGGACTGAGAAGTAGAAAGGCTCGGCCGTAGGCTTCTTCAAGTTGGGAGCAGGCAGGATGTCGTAGCCATAGCCATCGTGATCGTTGTACACAGGCAGCGGTTTCGTCAGGTCGAAATCAAAGCTCTGGGCTTGCATCACCATTGGCAGCACGGCCAGTAAGGCCATCAGAATCTTTTTCATTTTTCGGTTGTTTAGTGATTAGTTGTATGTATTCCAGTGCAAAAGTAACGTATTTTTTCCGAATGACCAAACAGAAAGCTGACTAAATGCTGCGAGGCTATCAAAAAAAATAGCAGGACAAATGCTTTGTCGTTCGCTTTTTCTTTCCTACCTTTGCAGGTAAAAAAGAAGAATTCCTGAGACTATGTCGACAGCAAACGAGATTATCGGGCTCATGGAGACCATGGGCAACGAGCAGCAGCGCGAGAACCTGATGCGGTTTTTCAAGACCGCTCCAGGTCAGTATGGCCATGGCGATGAATTCCTGGGCATCAAGGTGCCGCAGACACGCCAGGTGGTAAAGGCGGTGGAGAAAGACTTCCCCTTGAGCGAAGTGCCTCGGCTGCTGATGTGCCGATGGCATGAAGTGAGGCTATGCGGTCTGCTCATCCTTGTCGGGCAGTTCGAGCGACTAGCCACGAAAAGGCTGGCCAGCCAGGCTGATGCCATCAGCCAGCGCGATGCCATTGTCAGCCTCTATCTGCAGTATGCCGAGCAGGCCAACAACTGGGACCTTGTCGACCTTTCCGCCCCCAAGATTCTGGGCCACTGGCTCCTGCTGCCCACTGCCTTGGGCGATAAGCTGACCATCATGGACCAGCTGGCCGCCAGCCCCTGCCTGTGGAAGCAACGCATGAGCATGGTCAGCTCGTGGAAGACGTCACAGCAGGGCGACCCGTCGTGGTGCCTGCGCTATGCAGAAGTCCACCTGCACCATCCCCACGACCTGATGCATAAGGCCGTGGGCTGGATGCTGCGCGAGATGGGCAGCAGGGTGTCAATGGAACTGCTGCGCGACTTCCTCAGTCGACATGCCCACGAGATGCCACGCACCATGCTCCGCTATGCCATTGAGAAAATGAGCGATGCCGAGCGCCGCCAGTGGATGACAGACTCTCACTAATTTAAAAATATAAAGACTCTTCTGAGTTATTTTGAAGTGAGCTGGCGGGCGCGTGCCAGGGCCAGGTCAATATGGTTGCAGATATTCTCCTCACCCAGTAGCTGAGTGAAACCATTGCGTTTCAGCACTGCCTCCACCTTGGGCACCACGCCCGAGAGCACCACGGTGATGCCCTCCTTCTGGCTCATGCGGCACATGTTCTCCAGATTGTGCAGGCCGGTGGAGTCAATGAACGGCACCTTCCTCATGCGGATGATGCGCACCCTGGGCCTGTCGCCATAGCGGGCCATGATGTCCTCAAAGCGGTTGCCGGCACCAAAGAAATAGGGACCGTTAATCTCGTACACCTCCACGCCATCGGGAATGGTCAGGTGCTCCAGGTTGCCAGCCTCCATGTCGGCATCTTCGTTCAGGTCAATCTCGTCGTAGACGGCACGCACGTCGGTCGTCTCGCTCATGCGTTTCATGAAGAGCAGACAGGCGCAGATGATACCCACCTCGATGGCCACTGTCAGGTCGAAGATGATGGTGAGCAGGAAGGTGAGCACCAGCACGGTGACGTCGCTCTTCGGATTGCGCATCAGGGCGCGGAACGACCGCCAGCCACTCATGCCATAGCTCACCACCACCAGCACACCAGCCAGGCATGCCATGGGAATGAAGCGTGCCAGGGGCATCAGGAACAGGAAGATGAGCAGCAGCACCACGGCATGGACGATTCCGGCTATGGGCGTGCGGCCACCATTGTTGATGTTGGTCATGGTGCGGGCTATGGCTCCCGTTGCGGGGATACCGCCAAAGATGGGCGACAGGATGTTAGCCACGCCCTGGCCTATCAGCTCCGTGTTCGAGTTGTGATGGTCGCCAATTACACCGTCGGCCACCGTGGCAGAGAGCAGACTCTCGATGGCACCCAGCACGGCAATGGTCATGGCTGGCGCCACCAGTTCCTTAATGCCTTCCCACGACAGATTTGGCACCACTGCACCAGGCAGCTGCGAGGAGATGCTGAAGCGGTCGCCAATGGTCTCAATGCTGGTCACACCGCCGTACGTCTTCAACAGCAGGGCCACGATGGTCATCACGATAATGGCCACCAACGAGCCGGGCACGCGCTTGCTCAGCAGGGGCATCACGGCAATGATGGCCAC
>CAMNJH010000078.1 GCA_946541275.1 uncultured Prevotellaceae bacterium | reverse complement strand
GTTGAATCCGCTGTTGGTGCGGACGATGAAATTCTATCTTCATTCCATTAAAATAAGGATTAAGACACGTGTACAAAGCGAAGCGCCCCGTTGTGTTATATTCTATCTTCATTCCATTAAAATAAGGATTAAGACGCGCACCGCACAACATTCCAGCCTGAGCCACGCATTCTATCTTCATTCCATTAAAATAAGGATTAAGACAACGAATAATAAAATAATGTCGGTGCCCATAAATTCTATCTTCATTCCATTAAAATAAGGATTAAGACGCCCATCCGTCACGGTTTTTGACCAGCACACCGAATTCTATCTTCATTCCATTAAAATAAGGATTAAGACCCGGTCGGCTCCACCAGAACTTTCTCTGGCTTGTATTCTATCTTCATTCCATTAAAATAAGGATTAAGACCGTCGGCGACGTACATGTCATAACCAGCGACATAATTCTATCTTCATTCCATTAAAATAAGGATTAAGACTTGTACATGTCGTACATATAACGGACCTTAGCTTATTCTATCTTCATTCCATTAAAATAAGGATTAAGACCCTGCTTCTCCTGCGATGCCCCAACCCCATTTGTTTATTCTATCTTCATTCCATTAAAATAAGGATTAAGACTTGTAGTTCTCGTTTGCATGCTCAGCATTATAAGAATTCTATCTTCATTCCATTAGAATAAGGATTAAGATCCTCCGCATTGTCTTCAAGTAACCACATACCAAATTCTGGGAAAAGCTGACTTCAGTGTGATTGAACAGAGCAACTTTCATAAATTCATGATATAGCTTTTAATAACTGCACAAGTTTTCTATCAAAAAATTACCAGATAATATAGAAACAAAAGGATCAAGTGTTATTGAGAATTTTACTAATCTAAATATGGAGGTTTTGCATATATGGGAGAAGCATGGTGCTACTCGTGCTACCGACAGAACTAACCTGCTGATAGTGCGCAACTTACGGGTGCACGAATAGTATTTGATCGTGCTACCGATGGTGCTACTGGCAATTATTTTGGGAAAAAGGGTGGCGACTTTTTGAAAAAAGTCGGCGCCCCATGAAAAAAAGTCAACGCCATTTTGGAGAAAGTCGACGCCCCATGAAAAAAAGTCGGCGCCGTATGAAAAGATACCAATGAGACATATAGAAAAGTTGCGGTGACTTTTCTATATGTCTCATTTTTGCACAAAAGGAGAAGAGTGTGCAGATGAGGACGCGGTAGCACGAGTAGCACCATCGGTAGCACTTCCATAAAATGTTCGTGCACCCAGAAACCGCTATGAGTCAACAGGTTGAGAAACCCAGTAGCACGAGTAGCACTATGTTGCGCGCATATATATTTTAGGTATTTCGGGAGTGGATTACACTAAAAGAAAACATACATTAGATACCCCACCCCTGGCCCCTCCCCTTAAGGGGCGGGGAACTGCTGCCGCCTCCCCAACTATTCTCTTACCTCTCACCTCTTACCTTTCCCCTCTCCCCATGAGGAACCGCCACTTTTTGATGAGAGAACGGCCTTCAGTGCTTCAATGAACATTTTTTCTCATTTTTTGATTAGTTTTTTTCCCTCCATGAACAGAAAAACTACTAACTTTGCGCTGTAAAACCCAAAACCAACCATCCATCTTTTTTATCATTAACAAAAAACTATCAGTTATGAAAAGAAACAGACTTCTTGCATTGTGTATGCTGGCAGTGTCGTTCACGGCCAGCGCTGCCGACCCCATTCAGTCGCCCTATGTGGGAGCTGAACTGAACGCCGAGGGTGGCACTTACTTCCTCTACCAGGTAGAGAGCGGACTGTGGCTGCAGAACAACAACCGCATTGTGGACGACTGGAACACTCGCGGCCAGCTGGACGTGGTAGGTTTCGACTTCGAAATTGTGCCCCTCGCCGAGGGTGGCTACAAGCTGAACCCGAAGTTCGGCCACAACCAGAGCCTGAATGCCAGCAATTTCTATCTGGACACTCAAGACGCCGTGACTTCGTGGACCCTCACCCCGGTGGACAACGTGCAGGGCGGACATGCCTACACCATCACCTCGGGCGACGTGAAGCTGAGCTGCAACGACGCAGGCATCCTGGCTGGCGATGGCTCAAAGACCACCTGGCAGCTGGTGACCCGCGAAGAGCGCATTGCCAAGATGGCCGAGGCTACCGAGGACAACCCCGTCGACGTCACCTGGCTCATTCAGGACTACTGCTTTGCCAATGAGAACGAGCGCGCTGCCGCCTGGCAGTGGACGCGCGAAGGCGGCAACCTGGACAACGTGCGCTGGTACAGGAACCGCCGTTCCTACGCTGTGTGGAACTGCGGCAACTTCGTGCTCAGCCAGACCATCAACGACGTGCCCAACGGTATTTACAAGCTGAACGTGAAGGCCTTCTACCGCGATGGCAACCGTGATGATGTGGCCGCCCGCCGCAAAGCCGGCACCGAGCGCCTGCTGGGCAAGTATTTCATCAACAGCGACAAGGCTGATGTCATGTCCATCCTCGATGGTGCCTCCAGCACATGGATTGACGGACTGTTCTACTTCCCTGGTGCCAACGATGACGCTCCTTATGGACACTATCCCGACAATGCCGACAGCTTCAACCGCATTTTCCAGGAATATCCGCAGAACTACATGAACCAGGGCCTCATCTCGAAGGTGACGGGCAAGATGCTGAGAATAGGTCTGGAGAAGACCGAGGCCAACGCCAACGACTGGCTGGCATGGGACGAGTTCTACCTGACCTACCTGGGCCCCATCGCTCTGGACGACTATATTGCCGGACTGAACAACGCCATTGCCGAGGCTGAGGCTTTCGACCCCACCAAGACGTCTATCGTACTGAAAAACGAACTGACCCAGGCCATCGCCGCTGCTAAGGCCGCCCTGACTTCGACTGACGCCGAAGTCATCGGACAGGCCACCGCCGACCTCTATGTAGCCCTGGAGAAAGCCCGCTCAGTGGATGTCACCCTGCTGCGCGAGACCATGACCGTCACTGAAAACGGTGTGAACATGCAGCAAGCCATGCTAGCCATCACCAACGCACAGAGTGCTGACGAGGTGAACGAAGCCCTGTTCAAGCTGCGCACTGAGAGAAAGATGCACGCCCAGCGCATGAACGACATGTTCATTGGCAGCCAGCCTGCCGAGGGCGAGTTCTTCCTGTTCAACGTAGGCCGCGGCCTGTGGCTGAACAACGGCTCCGACTGGAACACCCACTGTGCACTCAGCATCTATCCGCTGCCCATCAACCTCGTTGCAGCTGAAGATGGCAAGTTCAAGATGCAGACCCACATGTTCGCCGGCAAGGAAGAGAAGTGGATCAACTGGAATGCCTATGTGGACACGGGCGACCAGCACACCTGGACGTTCAATCCCGTGCAGGGAAAGCACAACGTCTACACCATCAACTCTGAGGGTGACCGCACCGACGTAGGCCGTCTGCTGGGCTACGATCCCTTCGGCCCCACTGACCGTGGCAACTACTGGTACTGGGACAACGTGACCAAGGACCGCGAGGGCGTGGGCAACCCCGACAACCAGTGGAAGCTGGTGACCCGCGCTGAGATGGAGGCCCTGATGGAGAACGCCACCGAGGAGCAGCCTGTTGACGTGTCATTCCTCATTGACAACGGCGGACTGAGCCGCGTATGGGGCATCGACATGTGGACTCGCCAAGCCGACGGCGGCAACGGCGGCGCTCACATCACTTCGGGCGACGACGGCAACTTCTACCGCAACTGCGACTACGGCTTCGAGTACTGGAACACCAATTCCTTCGCCTTCTCACAGACCATCAGCGGTCTGAAACCCGGCTTCTACCAGGTATGCGTCAACGGCTTCTATCGCCAGGGCGACGGCAACTTCCAGGCTGGCGTCATCAACAGCAATGGCACTCTGATTTCCGAGGCCTACCTGAAGGCCAACGACGAGGTGGAATTCCTGCCTAACATCACTACCGAAATGGGCAAGATGCCGGGCATCTTCTCACAGAACTCCAACCTGGGCTTCTTCCCCAACTGGCCCGCTGAGGCTCTGCATGCCTTCCAGACTGGCCTGTATCCCGTCAGCGTAAAGGTGATGATTGAAGAGGGCAAGGACCTGACCATCGGTGTCTACCAGGATCAGAAGACCACTGATGCCAGCTGGACGCTCTTCGACTCCTTCCGCCTCATTTATCAGGGCCCGCTGGTCGACACTGGCATCCAGCAGGTGGCTCAGCCTGCCGCTCAGCAGCAGAACAGCATCTTCAACCTGAACGGTCAGCGTGTGCTCAATCCCGCCAAGGGTCTCTACATCAAGGATGGCCGCAAGGTGATGGTGAAGTAACAGGAGCCATGCAACCACAATGATGAACTGAACATTCATGATACTACGACAATTTCTAAGCACTGTAATTGTCCTCCATGCACTTGTCCTGGGTCACTGTGTGGCCCAGGACAAAAGCATGGTACCCCTGGCCGACCCTTTCATCCTGCTAGAAGGCGACACCTACTATGCCTACGGCACGGGCGACCCCAGCGGCATCGCCGTGTGGACATCAAAGGACCTACAGGAATGGAGACAGGCCGACCAGCTGGCACTACACAAGAGCAACACCACAGAAGAGCAGTGGTTCTGGGCCCCCGAGGTCTACCACAGGAACGGACAGTACTATATGTACTATTCGGCCAACGAGCATCTCTATGTGGCCACCTCCACATCGCCCCTGGGCCCTTTCAAGCAGGTAGGAGGCCCCATGATGGAGCCCCTCATAGGCTATGAGAAGTGCATAGACTCCAGCGTTTTCTTCGATGATGACGGCCAGGCCTACTGTTTCTTCGTGCGCTTCACCGATGGCAACTGCATCTGGATGTGCCAGCTGGAAGCCGACCTGACAACGCCGGTGGAGGGCACGCTGTCAAAATGCATCAATGTGTCACAGCTGTGGGAGGAGCAGCTGGGACGCGTCAACGAAGGCCCGTTCGTGCTGAAGCAGAACGGCATCTACTACCTCACCTACTCGGGCAATGACTACCGCAGCCAGGACTATGCCGTGGGCTATGCCATGACACGCACGCTGCACCCCACCACTGGCGCCGCTCCCACCTGGAGCAAGAACACGGGCAACCCCATTGTGCGGCGCGTGGAGAACCTGCTGGGAACGGGCCACCACTCGTTCTTTACCGACAAGGAGGGACGCCTGCGCATAGTCTTCCACGCACACAATTCGGAGACATCAGTGGCGCCGCGACTCATGTACATAGGAACGATGGAGTTTCAGGGGAACAAGCTGATGATGACCGACGACCCCATCATCCGACCGACACTGCCCAACAGCTCTGCCATCCAGACTGAGAAAGCCGAAAGCCACGGGCCTTCGGCTTTCTTCAGTCTGGCGGGCCGTCGACTGCCTGCCGTTGCCCCCGGCCTTCGTGTGGCCTTGCAGCCCACAGGGAAAGGCCATGCCAAAATTGTGAGAGGTGACAAGAGGTAAGAGGCAAGAGGTAAGAGGTAAGAGAATAGCTTGCACGCCCATGTTAGGATGAAAAAAGCAGAAGCAGAAGAAGAGGTATCCTCTTACCTCTCACTTCTTACCTCTCCCCTCTAAATTAAAAATTAAGAGGAAAACTATTTGCTCGTTTGGAGCTTTTTTCTTAATTTTGCAATCGTAACTAAAACTATCACCTATGATGAGAACAATCCTCCGCTTGCTCCCTCTGCTGCTATGCCTGCTCACCGTGGGAGCCACGGCCCAGCCGCTATACGTGGGCTCCTACAACATCAGATACAAGAACAGTGGCGACGTTCAGGAAGGCAATGGCTGGGCTCAGCGCTGCCCCGTGGTGTGCGCTCAGGTGAACTTTGAGCACCCCGACATCTTCGGCGCTCAGGAAGTGCTGGACGCTCAGCTGCACGACATGCTGGAGCTGCTGGACGGCTACGACTATATCGGTGTGGGACGCGACGACGGCAAGAAGGCTGGCGAATATGCCCCCATCTTCTACGACAAGAACAAAATCAAGCTGCTCCGCGAAGGCCACTTCTGGCTCTCCGAGACGCCCGACAAGCCCGGACTGGGCTGGGACGCCGCCTGCACCCGCATCTGCACATGGGGGCACTTCGAGGATGTCACCACGGGCCAGCTGTTCTTTTTCTTCAATCTGCACATGGACCACGTGGGAGTGGTGGCCCGGCGTGAGGCTGCCCGGCTGGTGGTGCAGCGCATCGGCGAGCTGGCCGGCCAGGAGCAGCGCGTCATCCTGACGGGCGACTTCAATGTGGACCAGCACGACGAAATCTACAACATCTTCACTGAGTCAGGCCTGCTGAGGGACTGCTATGAGCATGCCCGCCTGCGCTTTGCCACGAACGGCACGTTCAATGGCTACCACATGGAGCGCAAGACCGACAGCCGCATAGACCACATTTTCGTGTCAAACCAGTTCAGCGTGGAGCGCTACGGACTGCTGACCAATGTATACTGGGATGAGGAGGGACAGCTGCGCCTGCCCTCCGACCACTATCCCGTGATGGTGCACCTGAAATAGGCCTCATCCCACCAGGTACTTGCTGCCTGGCAGCAGGGAGAGCAGCTTGGTGGTCAACAGACAACACACAAAGGTGAGCAAGGCAATGGCCGGAATGGCCAGGCCAACGGGCAGCAGGGGCTGCGCCGCATCGTCACCTATGGTCCACTGGGCTATGGGGGCCAGGAAGAATAAGTGCATCAGGTACATGCCGAACGACAGCCGGGCCACCTGCGTCACCATGCGTCGGGGGCGCTCTATGCAGGTGAAGAGCAGGAACAGTCCGAAGGTGGCCAACAGCACATTGGGAGTGCAGAACTCCCACGACCACTCCAGCAGGGGCGTCTCTATCAGCTGGCCGGGCGTGCCCATCCACCAGAAACTCCATGCCGTGAAGGCAGCACCCACCAGGAAGCAGGTCCAGCCCACCAGCCGCCGCCTGTGCTTATCCCACTGAATATGCACCCGCACATAGTGAGCCAGCACCAGATAGCCCAGATAGCCCGAACAGTACCAAAAGGCGGTGAACTGATTCCAGAAGCATTCGCCCCACAGCTCAGGCTCCACAAAGCGATGCAGCCACGGGATGAGGGTGGTAAACGCAAAGAGGCCCAGGAAGATGCGCTCCTCGCGGGCCGACGCCCGCTCCAGCCAGGGTGACACCACGGGGATGATGATATACAGGCTGATGAGCGGGTACATGAACCACAGATGGCCCGCCATCGACGGGAAGTTGAAGGGCAGGCGCTTCAGGTCGGCCACTGACTGCTCCCAGGTCATGCCTCCCCATAGCAGGGGCAGCAGCGAATAGAGCAGCAGGAAACAGAAGAACGGCGGCAGGATGCGCCAGAAGCGACGCCGATAGAACTGCGTCATGGTCTGCCCGCCGGGCATGGGCACCAGCAGGAATGCCGACACCATCATGAAGAGCGGCACCGACACACGGCCCAGACCGCCATCGTAGAAAGCCACCCAGAAGCGGTTGCTTTCGTTGGCCAGCATGGACATGTTGCCCGCCAGGCCCGACGTGTCGGCTCCATAGAAATTCTCACTGGCATGGACCAGCATCACCAGGAAGCAGGCCACCACGCGGATGTAATCAAGAAAGGGAATGCGTTGTTCTTTCATCATGAACTCATCTTTTTACTGCAAAGATACGCATTTTTCACCTTTCCTCCAAACCCTGCCAGGCGCCGCAGCGCACTTTTCCCGATAATTATGGTTATCTGACCAGTTTTTATCGTCGTAAGAGCGCCACATGAACTAATTTTGCAAAAAAGAGCAGAGAATATGAAAAGACTATTGTGGACATTGATGATGACGCTGAGCACTGCCGCCGTGCATGCCCTCACCGTGACGAACCTGCGTGTGCAGTCGATGCTGAACCCCGAGGGCATCGACAGCCCCACGCCGCATTTCAGCTGGCAGCTGCAATCTGACCAGCGAAACACCATGCAGAAGAGCTACCGCCTGGTGGTAGCCACCGACGCCCAGTGCGACGCCATCGTCTGGGACTCGGGCCCCGTCACGTCCAGCCAGTCAGTGGGCGTGGTGGCTCCGGGACTACAGCTGCAGCCCGCCACGCGCTACTACTGGCGCGTGACCGTCACTGACAACCACGGCAAGAAAGCGCAGTCACTCGTGGCCGCCTATTTTGACACGGCACTGATGGGCAGCGGTTGGAGCGGAGCCCAGTGGATAAAGGCACCACAGCCGCAAAGGCCCGCCCCTGAGCAGCAGCACTACACCCTATCGGCTGACATGACGCTGATAAAGGACAATGCTGCCATCGTCTTTGCCGCTACCAGCACCAACACCTACCACATGTGGCAGATTAACACCTTGGACCATGCCTCGCTGCCCATGGTGCGCCACCATATTTACAACAAGGGCCAGCTCACCGTTGAGGACGTACCTTTCACGCAGTTCACCAAGGCCCAGCTGCTGGGCCAGCGCCATCGGCTGACCATTGAGGTGCAGGGGCTCACCATCATCACCCGCATTGACAATGTGGAGGTGGACCGCTTTGCCGACCACTCGGGCACGCTGACCACAGGCGACGTGGGATTGCGCACGGACAACACGGGCTCGAACGACGAGCGGGCTTATTTTGACAATATCGTACTGACGGAATATGACGCCAGCGGGCGCCCCACCATACGGCTGAGCGAAGACTTCGAGCAGGGCTGCTCTGACCATTTCATCAGGGCGCAGGTGGTGCAGCGCAATGGCGGCCATGAAGTGCTGATGAGCGGCGGCGGACGCGAGAACCGACTGATGCAGCAGTGCAGCGAGGGTACGCTCATGCTGCGCAAGGAGTTCACGCTGGGCAAGGGCATCCGCTCAGCCAAGCTGTTCACCACCGCACTGGGTGTCTACGACCTGTTCATCAACGGCCAGCGGGTGGGCCATGTGCAGCCTGGCGGCGAGACCGTCTACGAAGAGCTGAAGCCAGGATGGAGCGACTATCGCAAGCGGGTGTTCTACTCCACCCACGACGTCACCACGCTGCTACGGCAGGGAGCCAATGCCCTGGGAGCAGTGGTGGCCGACGGCTGGTTTGCTGGATTCGTGGGCCACGGCATGTACGGCTCGGGCAGCGACCTCAGTTTCCTGGCCAAGCTCGTAGTCACCTTCGATGACGGCAGCCAGTCCACCCTGGTCACCGACCCCTCATGGGCCTCCTCGCGCCAGGGAGCCCTGCGCATGGGCGACATCTACAATGGCGAAATCATCGATGCCCGAAACCAGTCGGCATGGACAATGCCCGGCTACGACCCGGCGGGCTGGAGCGGCGTTGAGCAGTCCACATGGTTCAACGGCAGCATTGAAACACTGGAGGGGCAGTTCATACAGGCACTGCCGCAACTGGCGCAACCCGTCAAGACGGCCACCATCTCCGAGGGCATCCGCCAGACTGGCACCGACTATGGCATGGTCAACGTGGTGCAGACGCTACAGAGCCCTGCTGCCATCACCCTCAGAAAAGGCCAGACGGCAGTGCTCGACTTCGGTCAGAACATCGTGGGATGGATGGACTTCCTGGTGCGGGGCCGCAGTGGCACGCGCCTGCATCTGCAACCCGTTGAGATGCTGAACGACACGGGCGAGCGCAGCCGCGGTAACGACGGTCCTGGCGGCAGTCCCTATCTGGCCAACCTCCGCTCAGCCAAGGCTGAGCTTTACTACACGCTGGCAGGCCAGGCCCAGGGCGAGCGCTATCAGTCGGCCACCACATTCTTTGGCTTCCGCTATGTCGAGGTGACCGCCACTGACGACGTGGAGTTGCTGTCATTCCAGGCCATGCCGGTCACCTCGTCGGTGGAGGATGCCGGACGAGTGGAGACCAGCAGTCCGCTGGTGAACCAGCTGTTCAGCAACATCGTGTGGGGGCAGCGCGGCAACCTGCTCTCCGTGCCCACTGACTGCCCGCAGCGCGACGAGCGGCAGGGATGGACGGGCGACACGCAGATTTTCTGCCGCACAGCCATGTACAATGCCCAGACGCAGGCTTTCTATCGCAAGTGGATGACCGACATGCGCGACGGCCAGCGCGCTGACGGTGCCTTCCCCGACACGGCACCCATAGGCTTCGCAGGCTATGGCAGCAGTGCCTGGGCTGACGCAGGCATCATCGTGCCCTGGACGGTGTATCAGATGTATGGCGAAACCGACATCCTGACCGAGAACTTCGAGGCCATGGAGCGCTACATGCAGTTCGTGGCCCAGCAGCACACGGAAGAGTACCAGTATCAGGGGCCCTACGATACCTACGGCGACTGGCTAGCCTTTGCCAATACTGACAAGCGCTACATCAGCGTGGCCTGCTATGCACAGGATGCACTGCTCATGTCCAGCATAGCAAAGGCGCTGAGCCAGCACGACAACGATGCCTTTGCACAGAAGGCAAAGGCCTACGAGGAGCTCTACGGGAAGATTCGTGCCGAGTTCCTGAGCCGCTACTTCACCCCCACCCCACGCCAGGACAGCCAGACGGCGCTGCTGCTGGCACTGCGCTTCGGGCTGACCACCAATCAGGCTCATCACGACCAGCTACGCCAGCAGCTCTCGCAAGCCATCACGGACAACCAGGAGACGCTGTCGACGGGTTTCGTGGGGACAGGCATCCTGAACCAGACGCTGTCAGAGCTTGGCCTTGCCGACCATGCCTACAGTCTGCTGCTGCAGCGGCGCTGCCCGTCGTGGCTCTACAGCGTAGACCAGGGCGCCACCACCACCTGGGAGCGCTGGAACTCGTACACCAAGGAGAGCGGATTCGGCGATCCGGGCATGAACTCATTCAACCATTATGCCTATGGCGCCGTGGGCGAGTGGATGTACCGCTACATGGCGGGCATCGACACTGACCAGCAGCAGCCGGGCTTCCGTCACATTATCTTGCAGCCACAACCCGACCTGCGTCTCACACTGCCCAGCGGCCAGGAACGCATCAGCCATGCCAGCGCCTCCCACCAGTCGCCTTATGGCGAGATTCTGTCCAGCTGGCACCTCAATGATGACGGCACGCTGGTCTACACCTGCACCATTCCCGCTAACACCACGGCCACCCTCCGCCTGCCCGTGAGCAGTCAGAACGCCAAGGTGAAGGGCAATGCCAAGAGCAATGGCTTCCAAGACGGTTGCCGCCTGTACCAGCTGGGATCGGGCACGTACACTTTCACCACGGCCAGCCCCCGCTAAACATTTCCCATAGTGTTATACTAAAGTAGCACCAGCTCCTGCTAATATCATGCATGAACTGGTGCTACTCTTTTGGTTGTTCAGCTTATTGGACAGGCTTCAGCTCCGGCCATCCGTCGGCAGTCCAGCTGATGGGGCGCTGGATAAGCATGGCGGCTCCGTTCTGCGTGGCGCTATAGCCGTGGCAGATGAAGACATCCTCACCGTCGAAGTTGTAGGCGGCGCAGTGGCCGGCAGCCTCCCAGTTTTTCTTGTCACCCTCCAGGAACAGGGTGCCGCCGCCCTTGGCCATGTCCTTGCCCTCACGGTCCAGATAGGGTCCGCAGACGGTCTTACTGCGGCCCACGGCCACGCGGTAGTTGCTCTTGGCGCCACGGCAGCAGTAGTCCCACGACACGAAGAGGTAGTAATAGCCGCCGTGCTTGAAGATGAACGGGGCCTCAATGGCATTAGTGCCGGCAAAGCGCGAGGTGGGGTTGGGTTCTGTGGGCTTGTAGCTGGTATCATAGCGGCGGGCAATGGTGCGGGGCTGTTCGCCCTGGGCTATGTGCATGGTGGAGTCGAGGCGGGCCAGCTGGATACCGTCCCAGAACGAGCCCCAGACGAGCCACGGCGTATCGTTGTCGTCAATGACAAAGTTAGGGTCGATGGCGTTCCAGTTGTCGCCCGTCCACTGTCCGTCGGCGCCGCGTTTCCGCTCGTGCGAGGTGACGATGCAGCCCTCATCCTTCCACATATTGGAGCGCAGCGAGCGACTGCTGAGCAGGCCGATGGCCGAGCCGTTGCGGCCAAAGGTGGAGCAGCTGTAAGCCATCCACCACTGGCCATGCCACTGGATGACGTCGGGCGCCCACACATGGCTGCCGAAGCCGGGCACGGAGTCGGTGGTCCAGCCGGGTATGACGCTCATCGCGGGCTGGCGCGACACGGTCCACGTCTTGCGGTCCCTAGACGTCAGCTGCTGGATGCCCATGCCCGTGGCATAGATATAATAGGTGTCGCCGTCGCGGGCCATCACAGGGTCGTGGACCATGGGCGTCTCGGTGGTATAAGCCTCGCGCTGGAAGCCGCGGCGGCGCTCCTGCTGACCGCTGGCCTGAGCGGGGGCGGCCAGACCCTCCACCTTCACTCGCATGATGGTGAACGACATGGGGGCAAACTCGTAGCTGAACTGCTTGCCGAACTTACCGTAGAGCGTGGTGCGAGGCGAAAGCTTCGTGGGCTGCTCAAAGCTGTTCTCGTCCTGTGCGTTGCCGCTGAGGGTAATCACCTTTCCGGTAGGCAGGACGCTAGTGGCACCGTCGATGGTGAACGAACGGCGATAGGGCTGCTCTGTGCCGTTGACGACCTTGATGACGAGCTCACCAGAAGACTCGTCATAGCCCGTCTGACAGAAGTGGCGGGTCTGGGCGGCGGGCTGGGCCGAGAGTATCTCCTGACCGTCCATGTAGAGGGTGACCAGCTGGGGCTTGACGACAACCTTCACATCGTACCACTTGCCCGTCTCCACCGTCTGCGGCACCTGTCGGCCCAGCACGTCGCTAGTACGCCCGCGACGAATGGGCTGCACGGCCGACGTGCGGTTGTTCCAACCACCAATGTTCACGGCGTAGCCACTGCGGCCGCGCTCGTCCATGCCGTAGTAGATGAAGAATCCCTCCATGCCGCCGGTCTTGCGGGCCTGCAGCTCCAGGGTGTAGTCGTTGCTGCTGAACGAGGGGAGCAGCGACAGCGTGAGCTGCTCATTGCTGGTCTGTGCAAGGGCCTCGCCGCTGACTTGCCACTCGCCGCGCTGCTTCTGGAACTGCGCCGGCTGACAGGTCAGCGTCTTGCCGTCGGCCGTGGTCACCTTCACTTGGCGATACTCGCACTGCGTGGCGTAGCTGCCCAGTCCGATGGTGCCGGCAGCGAAGGGTGTCACCTCGCCGGCGGTCGTCGTCTCGCTCACGAAGACGTTATAAGTGGGACGGTTCATGGCCGCCATCTGCTGCACGTAGTAGGAGGCACGCCCGTAGACCTCACTGCTGTTGATATGGATGAGGTTGGTGGGCCAGTCGCGGTGGTTCTCGTTCTCGTAGAGCGGGGCATACGACGACATCTTCACCACGTCGCTGTTGCGCTCCATGCCCATGATAAAAGCGGCCTCGCTG
>CAMNJH010000077.1 GCA_946541275.1 uncultured Prevotellaceae bacterium | reverse complement strand
CATCGCGGGGGGGCATGGTGGCTACCTTCTGCGCCGTTTCCTCAATGAGCGGGAGCATGACGTCGAAGGGCAGACCATGACGTTCCAGGACGTCAGCTGCCAGGGCATAGCAGTGGTTGGCAAAGTTGCAGGCGAAGACAGCCGCCAGATGCAGATGCCGACGACGCTCGCTGTCCAGTTCGTACACTCTAGTGCTCACCGCCCTGGCCACCATCTGTGCCACGCTGAGCGCCTGGCTAGTGCTGGCCTCGATGAAGATGGGAATCAGCGAGAAGTCGACGTCGCGGTCTTTCGAGAAAGTCTGCATGGGATAGATGACGCCGTGATGGCGCAAGGAGCCCAGGACGGACATGGGCATGGAGCCGGCGGTGTGGAACATGGGCTGCTCTTCGCGGCCGGCTGCCAGCTGGGGAATGAGCTGGGACAACACGGAGTCCTTCACCGCCACGATGAAGGCATCGGCACAAAGGGGCAGCTCAGCAATGTCGTCGGTGGGCATGCCACCCACTCTCGTGCATAATGCCTGGGCCGAGGCCATCGTGCGACTATAGACAGCCTCAACGGTGTGGCCCTGACTATGAAGCGCCTTGGCCAACTGGGTGGCCAGGCGACCAGCTCCTACAAATACCAGTTTCACAGCAAGGAATTTTTGGGAAAGAGTCAATCGGCCAGGGACTGGAACTTACCCAGGTGCACGTTCTCCCACTTCAGCTTGTCCTCGTTCTGGGGTTTGCGCTCGTCGGCCTTGTGTCCGAAGGCTACAACGCAGAGCACGCAGAAATTCTCGGGGATGTCCAGCACGCCGCGGATGACGGTGTCGGCAGTGGTGCCATCGCTCAGGCCGCGTCCGCGCATCTGCACCCAGCAGGAGCCCAGCCCCAATTCCTCGGCCTGATACTGCATGGAGATGGCGGCAATAGAGCCGTCCTCCACCCAGCAGTCGTTCTGCATAGGGTCGCCCAGCACCACAACGGCCAGCGGAGCACCCTTGAGGAACTGCCCGCCCAGGTCCTTGGCATCGCTGAGCTTCTCCAGGTCCAGCTTGTCGTCAACCACCACAAACTGCCAAGCGCGCTGGCCCTTGCTGGTGGGAGCCATGAGGGCAGCCCTGAGAATGAGCTTCACATCTTCAGCATCGATCTCCTCGTCAGTGAATTTCCTGTGCGAGCGGCGCAATTGCGCCAGGTCTTTAAAGTTCGTCATTGTCTCTATCTTTTTTGATTTTTGTGCAAAGGTACGAAATAATTCATAATTAAGAAGGTATAATTCATATTTATTTCGTAATTTTGCAGCAAAATCCTTAACAAAACTCTATCACACCATGAAGCATCTCTATGCAATCGTAGTTTTGGCCGTTGCCGCTCTCACGGCAACCGCCCAGCAGCACCATCGTCTGTGGTATTCCCACCCCGCCAGCCACTGGCTGGAAGCACTGCCCATAGGCAACAGCAGCCTGGGCGCCATGGTTTACGGGGGCACCGACGTGGAAGAAATTCAACTGAATGAAGAAACGTTCTGGAGCGGACGGCCCCACGACAACAACTCCACGGAGTCACTAGCCGCACTGCCCGAAGTGCGCCGCCTCATTTTCGAAGGCAAGGAGGGCGAGGCCGCCAAGCTGTTGGACAAGCACTTCGTGAAAGGTCCTCACGGCATGCGTTTCCTGCCTTTGGGCAGCGTAAAGCTCAACCTGGGGCACCATGACGTGCAGGACTATCGGCGCGAGCTGGACCTGAGCACTGCCACTACCACCACCTGCTACACATATAATAATGTGGAGTACAAACGCACCGTCTTTGCCTCGCTGGCTGATAGCGTCATCATTGTCCACCTGGAGGCCAGCCGCCCCGGATCACTGACCTTCGGACTGTCGTTCAACAGCCAGCTGCAGAATGAGAAGATGATCAGCGACCGCCAGCTTGTGTCCATTGTCCACGGTGTGGAACAGGAGGGTGTACCCGCAGGCCTCACAGCCGAATGCCGTGTGGCGGTGGAAGCCAAGAACGGCTTCATCAAGCAAGAAGCTGACTCAATCAGCATCAGCCTGGCCACCAGCGTCACCATCTACATCGTTGCGGCTACCAATTACGTCAACTACAAGGACATTTCAGGTATTCCCGCTGACAAGAACCGCCATCACCTGGAGGCAATTAAAGGCAAAAGCTATGAAAAGCTGCTGAAAGCCCACATCAAGAAGTATCAGGAGCAGTACAACCGCGTGAGTCTTGTGCTTCCGAAGTCGACGGCGTCCGACCTGGAGACCGATCAGCGTGTGGCTGCCTTCGAGAAAGACCCCAGCGACCTGGACCTGGTATCGCTGATGATGCAGTACGGGCGCTATCTGCTGATTTCCAGCTCGCAACCCGGCGGTCAGGCCGCCAATCTGCAGGGTGTCTGGAACGACAAGATGAATGCACCGTGGGACTCCAAGTATACCATCAACATCAATGCCGAGATGAACTACTGGCCCGCCACGGTGGGCAATCTGCTGGAGACCCAGCAGCCGCTGTTTACCATGATACGCGACCTGAGTGAGACTGGCTCCACGACGGCACGCACCATGTACGGGTGTCAGGGCTGGGTGGCCCACCACAACACCGACCTTTGGCGAATTGCCGGTCCCGTGGATGGCACGCCCTGGGGAATGTTCCCCACTGGAGGAGCCTGGCTGACCACACACCTTTGGCAGCATTATCTGTTCACAGGAGACAAGGAATTCCTGAGGGCCTATTTCCCCGTGATGAAAGGAGCTGCCGACTTCCTGGCTGACTATATGCAGCCCTACCCTGCCTCGGGCGAGATCAAGCAGGCTGCCGGCTGGGTGATGACGGTGCCCACGGTGTCGCCAGAGCACGGGCCCCGCGGAAAGAACACCAACGTCACCGCTGGCTCGACCATGGACAATCAGATAGCCTTCGACGTGCTGTCGAATGTGCTTAACGCCGCCAAGGTGCTCGGCATACAGGACGGTTCGCTCAATAAGCTCCAGACGGTTCTCAAGCAGCTTCCCCCTATGCAGATTGGCCGCTACGGACAACTGCAGGAGTGGCTCATTGACGCTGACGACCCCAAGGACGAGCACCGCCACATCAGCCACCTCTACGGTCTCTATCCCTCAAACCAGATTTCCCCCTACTCACACCCATCGCTCTTTACGGCAGCTGCCAACACCCTGAATCAGCGCGGTGACATGGCTACGGGCTGGAGCCTGGGCTGGAAGACCAACTTCTGGGCCAGAATGCTGGACGGCGACCATGCCTTCGTGATTATCAAGAACATGCTGCACCTGCTGCCCAACGACTCCAAGATGCGCCAGTACCCCAATGGGCGCACCTACCCCAACCTGTTCGATGCCCATCCGCCGTTCCAGATTGACGGCAACTTTGGCGTCAGCGCCGGCATCTGCGAGATGCTACTGCAAAGCCACGACGGCGCTGTGCACCTGCTACCAGCCCTGCCCAACACCTGGCAGGATGGAGAAGTGGACGGACTACGCGCACGAGGCGGATTCATCGTCAGCCAGCAGTGGAAATCCGGACAGCTGCAGCAGGCCACCATCCAGTCGACCATCGGCGGCACCCTGCGCCTGCGTTCCTACACGCCACTTGAGGGCAAGGGCCTGAAGCCCGCCACCGGCGACTGCCCCAACGACCTGCTCAACCCAGCGCAGATCAAGGAGCCGTTACAGTCGGCCGAACTGAATAACTTCAAGACCATCCCTCTGAGGAGAGTTTACGAATATGACCTGGAAACCAAACCGGGCCGCAGCTATGAAGTGAAGAGCAGCGGAACAGTAGGCTAACCACTGAAGCCACATGACCTACAGGGCAAAGATCTACACTAGCGGCGACCCGCTACCGCCAGGGCTGTTGGAAGATAGTTTCTTCCACAGCCCGCAGTTCTTTGCTATCTGTCAGCAGACACCCCGCCACCGTCCCTATCTGGTCACGCTGGAGACAGAAGAAGGCGAGCCCCGCATAGTGGCCCAGCTGCTGGCGGTGGTACGCTATCGCATCTCATGGTTTCCACCCTATCTATACAAGCATTGCCGCATCATGGGCGAAGGCATCTATCTGCAGGAAGAGCACAAAGACGAGCTCTTCGGCCTGATGCTGCATTCGCTGACAGCCCGCCTGGGGCCCCATGTGTTCTACATGGAGCTGAGCCACCTGAGCCAGAAAATGTTCGGCTACAAGCACCTGCGCGACAATCGTTTCTTCCCCGTGCGGTGGATGAGCATTCACAATTCGCTGCACTCCCGCACGCCCGAGGAGCGCATCAGCCGCCAGATGCAACGCCGCATTGACGCTGCCTACCAGCGCGGCGTCATCACGGATGAAGTGCAGACCGACAGTGATTTCAAGGAGTTCATGAAGCTGTTACGCCAGCACAACTGGCTGAAGCCCAAGCGCTTCATCCCCGCCGATGAGTTCTTCCGCCAACTACAGGACCATCCCGACGACGGACGGCTGTTCCTCACCCGCTATAAAGGGCATATTGTGGGCTGCTCGGCCGTCGTCTACAGTCAGCGTCAGGCTTATCTCTGGTTTGCAGCCTACCGCCGGAAGACCTATGCCTGGACACATCCACGCGAGCTCACCATCTGGCATGCCATCAAGGATGCCCACCAGCGAGGCTACGAGCACATCTTCTTCATGGATGTGGGCCTGCCCTTCCGCAAGAACGCTTTCCGCGAATTCATCCTGCGCTTCGGCGGCAAACCCGTCAGCACCTACCGATGGTTCCGCCTTTCCATCAAATGGCTCAACTCACTCCTGTCCTGGATTTACCGCGACTGAACAGCAGCCGTTCTAACCACTCTGTTTTCACGATTTACATAATAAAATCGTTTTTTCGCCGTTATTACCTTTGATGAAACATCATTTGTGTCAGCTCGCCATCGGGCGACGCCTATTACTCACAATATCCCTCATGCTGCTGGTTAGCCTGGGCAGCATGGGGCAGTCATCGTTTACCCTGAAAGGGCTGGTGACCGACGACGAGGGCAAGCCGCTGGAGCTGGCTTCCGTGTCGTGCAAGGAGCAGGGCAAGATGACCATGACCAATCTGCAAGGCGAATACAAAATGACACTGACGTCGCACGACTCGGTGGTGGTGCGCTTCTCCATGGTGGGCTATCAGACGCGCACCCGCACCTTGCTCAAGCCCAGGGGTACGCAGACCCTGCGCATTGTGCTGCGAGCCCAGGAGGACCTGGGCGAAGTAGTGGTCACTGAGCGCCGCCGCCAGACCGACCAGATGGAACAACTGGACCTGAAGGACATGCGAGCTCATGCCGTATCCGTGACAGGCAATGCCGTTGAAGAACTGATACAGCAGCAGGCTGGCGTGAGCACCCACAATGAACTGTCGAGCCAGTACAATGTGCGTGGAGGTTCGTTCGACGAGAACTTTGTATATATAAATAATGTGGAGGTCTATCGCCCTTTGCTCATCCGCTCAGGACAGCAGGAAGGGCTAAGCGTCATCAACCCTGACATGGTGGAGAAGGTGGGTTTCAGCTCGGGCGGCTTCTCAGCAAAGTACGGCGACAAGATGTCGTCGGCGCTCGACATCACCTACAAGAAACCCAAGGAGCTGGAGGCCACCGCCATGGGTAGTCTGCTGGGTGCCAGCGCCTATGTGGGCATGAGCACGCCGGCTAGGGCTGGCGAGAAAGGAAGCCGCTTCTCCATGAGCCACGGCCTGCGCTACAAAACCAACCGCTATCTGCTGGGCTCACTGGAGACGACTGGCGAGTACCGCCCCAACCAGCTGGACTACCAGACGTACATCACTTTCGAACCCAACCGACGCTGGACGCTGGACTTACTTGGCAACATTTCAGAGAATCATTATAACTTCCGCCCCAAGGACCGCGAGACCTCTTTCGGCACGATGGAGGACGTAAAGTCATTCCGCGTTTATTTTGACGGTCAGGAAAAAGACGTTTTCCGTACCCTCTTCGGCACGGCCTCACTGACCCGTCATCTGGGCGACTCTACCCATGTGAAACTGCTGTGGAGCGCCTTCCATACCAAGGAGCAGGAGCGTTACGACATTCAGGGACAGTACTGGCTCAGCGACACCCAAAGTGCCGAACAACTGGGTGTGGGCACCTATGCCGAACATGCCCGCAACTACCTGACGGCCAACGTGCAGAGCGTGAAGCTGATGCTGAATCGACGGCTGAAGAACCATGATTTTGAAGCTGGCCTTACATACAAGTGGGAGCACATCAAGGAGCAGAGTCGTGAATATGAAATGCGCGACAGCAGCGGCTACTCAGTGCCCCACGTGGCCAATCGGCTGGACCTGATCTATACCCTCAGCTCGGTGCAGGACATGAAATCACGGCGAGTGGAAGGCTATGCACAGGATGTACTTAAATGGAACAGCATGAGCGATGCCGACGAAGATGGCGACGCCACCTTCTATACGCTGACCTATGGCGTGCGCTTCGCTCACTGGTCGTGGAACAACGAAACACTGCTGTCACCACGCCTGTCGCTGGCCATCGTACCAGCCTTCAACAACGACCTGACCTACCGGCTGGCTGCCGGGCTCTACTACCAGGCACCTTTCTACAAGGAACTGCGCGACACCACACTCACCGCCAGCGGCGTGACGGCCGTCACGCTGAACCGCGACATCAAGAGCCAACGCTCATGGCAGTTCCTGGCTGCCATGGACTATCGCTTCAAGATGAACGACCGCAAGTACAAGTTCACGGCCGAGGCCTACTACAAGGCGCTGTCAAACCTGATTCCTTATAATGTTCAGAACGTTAAGGTGACCTATTATGGCGAGAACATGACCAGCGGCTATGCCATGGGCCTCGACATGAAGCTCTACGGTGAACTGGTGCCGGGCACCGACTCGTGGGTGAGCCTCTCGCTGATGCGCACGCAGCAGAAGTATCAGGGACAGTGGGTACCCCTGCCCACCGACCAGCGCTATGCTCTGAACCTGCACTTCACTGACTATTTCCCCGGCACCGACCGCTGGAAGATGACGCTACGCCTGGCCTATGCCGACGGACTACCCTTCGGAGCACCCCACCGGGGCATTGAGGCTCAGCACTTCCGCGCACCAGCCTACAAGCGTGCCGACATTGGCATGAGCTACCTGGCCCTGGACAACAAGGGATTATCAGGGGGCTTCAAGATTAAGAAGCTATGGCTGGGTTTGGACTGCCTGAACCTGTTCGGCATCAGCAATGTGAACAGCTACTACTGGGTGACCGACGTTACCAACAGGCAATGGGCCGTTCCCAACTATCTCACCGGGCGGCAAATCAACGGAAAAGTCATACTGGAATTCTAGTATGCGGCGCCTTGCCTAATTGATCTTCAAGCACATGATGGTCAAGTCGTCGTTGGGCTCGGCCCCATTGCGGAACTTCTCCACTTCGGCCCGCAAGGCTACTACCACACTCTTGGCGCAGTCAAAGTCGCCTTCTGATAGGAAGCGAATCAACCGGTCTTCACCGAACTGTTCCTGCTGACGATTTTCGGCCTCGGTCAGTCCGTCAGTATAGATGAGTAGCGGACAGCCACGGAACTGCTCTATCACCTCGCCCTCAAAGGCCAGGTCGGGCCACAGTCCAAGAGGTGCGTTAGGAATGACGGTGAGGTACGAAGCCACGGATTCCAGACCGCCCACTACGGGGGGATTATGTCCGCAGTTGCAGAAGTCCAGCCGCCCAGTGTTCAGGTTGGCCATGCCAATGAACATGGTGACAAACATGCCCTGGGCGTTTTCCTCGGCCAGCTCGGCATTCATATGCGTAGCAATTTCATCGGGCATCATGCCCTGCGATGCCAGTGTGCGGAACAGCCTTGTGGCCTGAGCCATGAACAGCGAGGCGGGCACTCCCTTTCCACTAACGTCGCCAATGCAGAAGTAGAGCATGTCGTTGAGCAGCACATAGCCATACAGGTCACCACCCACTTCCTTGGCGGGATTCATGGCAGCAAAGACATCCAGTCCCTTGTGGTCAGGGAAGACGTTTGGCACCATCGACATCTGTATATCGCGGGCAATGCGCAGTTCGCTCTCAATGCGCTCCTTCACGGCCGTGGTTTCCTCCAGCTGGTCATAGGCCTTCTGCAGCTTTTCGTGGGCAAGGGTAATCTTCTGTGTAGCCTTACGACGGTGATAGGTGTAGATGGAGAAGAAGATGACCACCAGTGCCAGTGCCACCATGGTGGACACCCATCGCTGGCGCGACAGGTCGGCCTGCTGGCGGGCAATGAAGGCGTCCTTCTCCTGTGTGTTGTAGATGGTGGCCAGCTCGGCCGTGTTGTCGTCCTTGCTTTTCACGATGGCGCTATCCAGGGCATCGCATAGTTTAGAGGCCACAACCATTACCGTGTCCTTACGCCCGGCACCGATATTGGCCCGCAACTTGGGCAGCAGGTAGAGCTGTATGTTATCTAGCGACAGCTCTATGCCACGCTCGCTGAGCATCTGGTCCAGATAGCGATAATTATCGGCTGCCTCAATGAAGCGGTTGGCACCTACCAGGAATTCATTCGATGTGATGCGGCCGTAGCTCGTCTTGGAGAAGTCGGTGCGCCGGAAGGCCTCGTAGGCATTCTCAGCCTCGCTGTATTCCTCCAGGCCGAACTTCGCCTCTGCGCGCATCATCTCAATCAGGCCCTGATACTCGTCGAAATACTCATTGCGGGCATCGCCTCTCTTCCTATATTTGTTCAGCAGCATTTCCGTTCGGTCAATCCAGTAGAGCGACTCGGCATAGCGCTTCATGTTGATATAGGCCTGACTGGTGTAGATGGTGCCAATGACCGCTTCCTGGAAACCACGCCCCGTGCTGTCAGTGGACCAGCGGTTAATATAGTGTCCACGGGCTGTGATGAAGCTCTCGTTGGCCTCTTCGTCGCGTCCCAGGTTCAGCTGGCAGCAGCCAATGTTGTTAAGCAGGATGGCAAAGTCAATGTCGGAGCCTGTATTGGTCTCTTTCATCATCTTCACAGCGGGCATGGCCACCATCAGTGAGCCTTCGTAGTCGCCTTTCACCAGCAATAGCTCTGACAGTCGGCGGGCAGCCTTGATGTAGCACAGTCGGTCCTCATCTGTCACCGGCTCCTGCTCCAGTGCTTTCTTATAATAGACCTCTGACGCACGATACTGACCTTTCCGGTAATAAACGGTGCCACGCCAGCGGTTAGCGTCTATTGGCGTGATGTCATTGGTTTGCGCAAAACTATCAATCAGCTCCAGCATACGGGTGTAATCCTTCATGGCCCCAGCATCGAAAATCAGGCTGTCAGCATGATTGCTCAAAGCCTTCACTCTAACCTCCTCACGTCTGCAAGAATAGGACATGAGAAATGCCAGAATGAACACCCCTAAATAACAACAACGCGAAAATACCTTCATAGGTCTTACAGTTTACGTTGCAAAGGTACAAAAAAATTTTTAATCACATCATATTTAACAAAAAAAAGCATTCAATGTATGAAATGAGTTCATCATGGCACTGAAGAACCCGTCATTTCCTTTCTAAAAACATTGTCATTATGAACAGTCTTGTCGACTTTTGGGAAAAAGTCATCAACCCTTTGTTTCAAGCCATATTTTACGAAAAAACTGATTAAAAACAGAAAAATAAGTTAAAAATGCGCTCTAAACATTATAAAAAGTGGTTATTTCAGGAAAAAGCAGTATATTTGCACACTTATGATTAGCTATTAACATGTCATTCATTAACTAACGCCTCATTGAATAGTCGCTTATGATACAGAAGAAGAACCAAATAATCATATTCATGCTGTTTACCCTTGTTGCATTGACAGGATGCAACAAGAGTACAGATTTGTATGACGAGGGCGTCATCATTCAGGCTAATGCCAAGAAATATTTCAAATACATTGACCCTCAGCAGGACTGGAATTCTACGGTCAGTGGAACTATTACCGTTACTGCCGATGCCGACCTGCCTGACATTGTAAAAGTGCAGATACTGACGGCATCGCCCTTCTTCAATGATGATGCGCAGGTGCTCAGTGAAGCCAAGGTGCAGAAAGGCGGAACGGTGAAAATCAACTACGACGCTCCCAACAACTACAGCCAGCTAGTGGCAGCCTGCGTCAGCAGCAAGAACATCTACTACATCCAAGTGTTCAACGTTGGCCAGAGCGCTGTAAGCTTTGGCAAGAAAGCCAAGGCCCGGGCAACCCGAGCAGTGGACGAAAGTGAGCTGCCCAATGCCGCGGACATCAAGCTGGAATACAAGAACTCAAAACTGTCGTTCAATGCTGAGCGTGCCAAGGCCAGCCCCCTCATCATCAAGGATGACAAAGGGGTGGAGCACACTTATACAGAATGGGAAAACACTGCCTGGGTCAATGAACGTCTGTGGAGCCCCACCAATGCCAATCTGGGCACATGGACAATTGCCTCTGGAGCCACTTTCAGGTCTGTGGACCCCCTCACTGAGGAAGAGGAGGCCAACATCCGAGCCATCTGCGACACTTATCTGGTGAAAACTGGTACCGGGACTGATGCCACCAACGGCAAGCGCAACAACTGGAAGCGCATCCTGGACGGAAAGTACTTCTCGGTGAACAATAACTATGTGGTCAGCGATGGCACTCCCATCACCCTGACACCCGTACAGCTGAATTCCACGGAGGTAAAGTCCAACTACGTGTACTACTACTATTTCGACCCTGCCTGGGTGGAAGGAATGACCGAGGAAGAGGAGATTGACTTCATTGAAAGTCTGCCAAAGTACATGGCCGTTGACGGTGGCCAAGCCAGGGAAGCTGCCAACAAGCAGGGCAAGGGAGGTCCCGACTACTTCAAGGCAAATGAGTATCTGCTGCCCTACTATGGCGATGACGCACCTGGCCAGCAAGGCACCACGGCCGTGAGCTGCATCATCCCGAAAGGCTACAAGATAGGGTTCTTCAACAGGAAACGTTTAGGTTCCAACTATCTGAGCTACAAGAATGGCTGTTCCTATGGCGACGGCCGTCTGAACTACGGCACGAACCACCTGGCAGGCCACTACCTGACGTCTATGGACACGTCACTGGGTGGACAAACGGTGGAAGGAATGGATTTCACTTCGCCACGAATTGCATACTTCAGTGCCAACAATACCACCTACATGTGCTTCGAAGATGGATGCGACTGCAACTTCTGCGACATGATCATCGAGGTGAGCCAAGGCATTGAGCGCATTGATGAGCCAGAGGATCCTTCAGGCGCCGTCTATACCATGTGCTTTGAGGACCGCCCCATGACGGCCGACTATGACATGAACGACGTGGTATTGAAGGCTAGCATCGTGGATGCCACCCATGTCAAGATCAGCCTGGTGGCCTGTGGTGCTAATGATATGCTATACATTCACGGCGTTGAGGGCAGCAAGATTAACAGCCAGACGGAAGTACACGCACTCTTCGGCTTGACATCCCCAGACCAGTTCATCAACACCTCGAGCAAGTTCGAGCTTCTGGCACCCGTCGAGGATATTGTGGAGAAAGACGCTTCGGAATCACTGACCGACGTGCTCTCGCGGATCTGGGTTGAGAACAAGAACAGCGGTGGAAAGATCACCCTTCCCCAGAAGCCCGGCGATGTTCCCAATGCCGTCATCGTTCCCATCGACTTCCCCTACCCCAAGGAGCAGACCAGCATCATCAGTGCCTATGGTAAATTCAACAACTGGGCCATCAACTCAAATATGGATACCGACTGGTATCTGTTCCCCACCAACGGACTGGTCTTTAAATAGAAATACCAGGCATCAGGCATGCCAGCAGAAATAGAAATTATTAAGAGATGGACACCTTTTCGGGACTCCATCTCTTTTTTTATATTAAAAAAGCCAAAAATAGCCGATAATTCACATAACTTTTGTATCTTTGCACCATATTTTATGCTTAAACTTTAAAACAATATGAAAATTTCACACATTGAGCATCTGGGCATTGCCGTCCAGAGCATTGAGGAGAGCCTGCCGTTCTTTACTGAAGTGCTGGGCCTTGAGTGTTATGCAACTGAAGTCGTAGAGGATCAGAAAGTGAAGACTGCCTTCCTGAAGTGCGGCGAGGTGAAACTGGAACTGCTGGAGCCCACAAGCCCCGAGAGCACCATCCAGAAGTGGATTGACAAGGGCAACAAGGGTGTGCACCACGTGGCATTCTGCATTGAGGACGGCGTGGCCAATGCACTGGCCGAGGTCAGCGAGAAGGGCGTACGCCTCATCGATCAGGCTCCCCGCAAGGGCGCCGAGGGACTGAACATTGCCTTCCTGCACCCGAAGTCAACAGCTGGCGTGCTGACAGAGCTTTGCGAGCATCCTGAGTAAAAACAATCCGAAATAACGTAATAACGTCATATCGAAAAAACGAAAATGAGTAAGCAATTAGACAAGATCAAGAAACTGATTGAGAACCGCGAGAAGGCTCGTCTGGGTGGCGGTGAGAAAGCCATTCAGAAACAGCATGAGCGCGGTAAGTATACTGCCCGCGAGCGCATTGACATGCTGCTCGACGAAGGATCGTTCGAGGAGTACGACATGTTCAAGGAGCACCGCTGCCACAACTTCGGCATGGAGAAGAAGCAGTTCCCTGGCGACGGCGTGGTGGCAGGTAGCGGCACCATCGACGGTCGCCTGGTGTTCGTATTCGCTCAGGACTTCACCGTGCACGCTGGTTCGCTGTCAGAGACTATGAGCCAGAAGATATGCAAGGTGATGGATATGGCCATGAAGATGGGTGCTCCCGTCATTGGCATCAACGACTCGGGTGGCGCACGCATTCAAGAGGGCATCAATGCCCTGGCAGGCTACGCAGAAATTTTCGAGCGCAATATCCTGGCCTCGGGCGTTATCCCGCAGATCAGCGGAATCTTCGGCCCCTGCGCCGGTGGTGCCGTCTATAGCCCGGCACTGACTGACTTCACGCTGATGATGGAGAACACCAGCTACATGTTCCTCACGGGCCCGAAGGTGGTGAAGACCGTCACGGGCGAAGATATTGACCAGGAGCACCTGGGTGGTGCCAGTGTTCATGCCACCAAGAGCGGTGTGACCCACTTCACCGCCAAGACCGAGGAGGAAGGCATCCATATGCTGAAGACCCTGCTCAGCTACATCCCTTCCAACAATATGGAGCTGGCCCCGCGCCGCAAGTGCGACGACCCCATCAACCGCATGGAGGACGCCCTGAACGAGATTATTCCCGAGAACCCCAACGAGGCATACGACATGTACAAGGTCATCGGCTCGGTTGTGGACAACGGCGAATTCTTCGAGGTGCAGCCTAAGTTTGCCAAGAACATCATAGTCGGCTTCGCACGCTTCAACGGACAAAGCGTGGGCATCGTGGCCAACCAGCCCTCTTGCTATGCCGGCGTGCTCGACGTGAACGCCAGCCGCAAGGGCGCCCGCTTCGTGCGCTTCTGCGACGCCTTCAACATCCCCATTGTCAGCCTCGTCGACGTGCCTGGATTCCTGCCCGGCACAGGTCAGGAGTACAATGCCGTCATCCTGCACGG
>CAMNJH010000076.1 GCA_946541275.1 uncultured Prevotellaceae bacterium | reverse complement strand
GTATCACCTTGACATGGTGGGGGTCCTTGGTTCGAGTCCAAGTGTCGACACAGAGCAAATATCCAAGTAATTGAATCCCAATTTCTTGGATATTTACTTTTATACTATCCGGTCTCTGCCGTGTAATCAGAGTTAGCAGATAGTACAAGCGCAAAAGCCAGAGTCTTTTTCTTTCACATGGAAATCAATGCTCATTATTCCTTTTTTTGTCAACAGATATATAGTTTCCCAAAAAAATGGCCGTCAAAAGATTTTCTTTACCTTTTTATTTGCACAGAAAGGATTTTGTTTGTATCTTTGCAGCCAATAACGGCATAACTAACACTATTAATAAATAATCTAAAAACTACAATGAATGGTATGATTACTACACGACTAAGAAATCTGCTGACAGCAGTAGTATGCCTGCTGACCGTTTCAACGGCTCAGGCACAGTTCACAGGAACTGTTAACCAAGTACCACGCGACGACTGGGCTCCCGAGGCCGCTACGTTCAACGCAGCCGAGGTGGGCCAGGCCCTGGGCACCGATGCCGCCACGCTGCTAGCAGCCCTGCAGACCTGGATGGACACCGCCGACGCCAATCCCAACATGTTCTTCTATGCCGCACCATCGGCCCCCGACACTTGGACCGACGCCTACACCACTGGCGACGAGAAGGGTTTCTGGCTGGATGAGAACGGCGAAATCATTGCCTTCCCCAACGGTGCTTTCTATGCCAACCCCGTTTGGGACACCGATGCCAGCACCTTCAGCATCAACATCGGCATGATGCCGGGCATGCTGAAATACGGCGTGTACAACCGCAAGCTGAACTTCGCACTGCAGTATGGCGGTAAGACTGCCACCTTCGAGATTGACTTCACCGTGACTGGCGGCGAACAGATTGAGCTGCCCGAAATTGCCACGCTGAAAGAATCAGAGTTGAACATCGTGGGCGAGAAGAGCGTCACCGTTCAGCAGTATCCCCGCACCACCTATGATGCCGACAGATACTACATCATTCTGGACGACGTGGTGGAGAAGCTGGGACTGAGCAGCGGAAACATTCTGAAGGGAGCCATGGAGCAGATGCTCTACACCACCGAATTCGACCTGGAAACCGTGGGCAAGAAGGACTCGCTGACCAACCGTTTCACTGCCGACGCCCCCGGATTCTGGTACACCGACATCCGCGTTGATGGCCAGGCCACTGGCGAATGCTCGTCGACAACCCACAGCGGCGGCTGCTACTTCTATATCGATATCCTGGATTACACCGTAGAGAACGACTCACTGTCTTTCTCGCTGGGTCAGTATCCCAGCAAGTGCCAGGGCGAGGAAAAGCTCTTTGCCAACATGTACCTTCTCTATGGCGACAAGGCCTACAAGCTGAACTTCAACTTCGAGGTGCTGGTGCGCGAACAGGGCAACGGCCTGGAAGGCCTCAACAAAATGGGCGAGGGCTCCGTCTCCATGGAACTGGAAGTAGCCAACGACTATGTGTCAAAGCCCCTTACCATTGACTATGATGCCATTGCCGCCGTCCTGGGTTGCGATCCCTCGATACTTAACGTCAGGGCCCTCGATGCTTTCGACGAGTTTGGCGCCAGCACTGCCAACAACGGTGGTTTCTGGTTCAACAAAGAGGGCCGCGTAGTGGCCTGGGCATCTGGCGAGGCTGCCATCTTCGTGGAGCCTAGTACGCAGGACGACTTCAGTTATGTATCCGTGGGCCAGTATCCTAATTATCTGGTACCCGGTGAGCCTGCCGTTGCCGTGCTCTACTTCTTCGACGGTCCCGAGGGTGAGAACTACTACACCTACACCATCACCGTGAACCCCATTGAGCCGAAGACCGTGGAGGGTGAGTTTACCAATGAGCAGACCATCAGCTTCACCATTCAGACCAAGCCTGACGATTCGGTGTACGCCATCGACGAGACCTGGTCCATCAACCTGTCGACGCTTGAGGACATCCTTGGCTCTTCAGACGTCACACTCTTTGGTCTGGCTACCGACGAGAACGCCGAGTCCTCAGGCAGCATCTACTCAAATGCTTACAGCTGCGACCCGAAGCCCGGCTTCTGGCTGAACTCGGCTGGCCGCGTCTCTGTCTGGGCCGACAGCGATGCCAAGGTGGGCATCAGCTATGCTAACGGCACCTTCCAGTTCTTCCAGTATCCTAAACGCAACAATTTGGGCGAGGTGTTCCAGACCCAGCTGTTCCTGGTGAACCTGGACAACAACAAGATGATTACCTTCAACATCAACGTGGCCTTCGTTGACGACATCGTGAAGGCCGACGTGGTGGGCGAAGAGAACCTCACCCTGCCCGTGAGCGCCCAGGGCGAGACCGTCCAGCTGGATATGGCAAAGGCTGCTGAGGCCCTTGGCGTGGATACCGACTTCCTGCTGGAGAGCGACTGCTTGCGCGGAATGACTATCTCGGGCATGTATGGTGGCTACACCAGCTGCTTCGACGGTCTGGCCTTCGACAAGAACGGCAATACCATTCAGGGCAGCGGCGACGAGGTGGCTGTACAGATTGAGATTTTCGACGATGGCGACGACGTGTTCCTGTTCTCAAGCAGCACCGACGAGGTGGCTGAGGACTTCCACCTCTACACGCAGTTCTGCTTCCAGGTGGAGAACAAGCAGTACATCTACCACACCACCTTCGTGAGCAAGGGCGTGTTTGAGGGCATCAAGGACATCGCCACCAGCAGCAAGCAGAGTGGTAAGGTCTTCGACCTCAGCGGTCGTCAGGTGATGCAGCCCCAGCGCGGACTGTACATCAAGGACGGCAAGAAGCTGATTGTCAAGTAGACTTCAGTTAGCAAGAACTTACAGCAAAGAGGCATCGGTAGCTATTCACCGATGCCTCTTTTTTCTGGCTCCTCATCTTATATGTAGCGCCTTACTCGTGGAAAGTACACACGAGAGAAGGCGGCTGTGACAGCCTCAGTAGAGTCGGAACATGCGTTCCATGGGGCGCCACTTTTCGTCACTGCGGGCATCTGCGGCACAACCCTGGAAGCGGGCCACAAAGGCCTCCCACTCTGCCTGGCGCGGCAGCGTGGCAAGTTTGTCCATGGCCTGCTGCCACTGGAAGTCGGCGGGTGCATCGACAATCATCACCAGCTTGTTTCCCAGAATGTATATCTCCATTTCAAGTATTCCCACCTGGCGGATACCGTCGCGTATTTCCTTCCAGTTGAACTCCTCGGAGTGCCACTTGCGGTACTGGGCTATCAGCTCAGGGTCATCACTGATTTCAAGGTACTGCACGTAGCGCTTTATCTTTCCCCCGGAAAGGGACTGGACAAATCCTTCCATCATAATTACTGCTTTTTCTAGGATTAACTAGGATACTCTAGGAATTCCCAGATTGACTAGGATTTCTAGATTTCCTAGGATTTCTAGAACTCCACCAGTATGCGGAACACCTTGCCGGGATTCTGGCTCCACCAGCGCATGGTGTCGAGAGCCTCATCGGGGCGGATGACACGGGTGATGAGCTCGTCGACGGGGCACGTGCCACGCTCCATATAGTGGATGACGGCGCGGAAGTCCTGGGGCATGGCATTGCGCGAACCACGGATGTCGAGCTCCTTCTGCACGAAGTACTTCGTCTGGAACGACACTTCGGACTTGGCATAGCCAATGCACACCACACGTCCAGTGAACGACACTTCGTCGACGGCCATCTGATAGGTGGGCACGCTGCCCACGGCCTCGATGACCACGTCGGGGCCGAAGCCACTGGTCATTTCCAGCAGGCGCTGGTGCACGTTCTCCGTCCTGGTGTTGATGGTATAGGTGGCCCCCATCTTGCGGGCCAGGGCCAGCTTGTCGTCGTCAATATCGGCAGCCACGACGGTGGCACCACGCAGCACGGAGCGCACAATGGCACCCATGCCCACCATGCCACAGCCAATGACCATCACCACGTCAATGTCGGTAACCAGAGCCCGGCTGACGGCATGGAAGCCCACGCTCATGGGCTCAATCAAAGCACAGTCGCGCGGCGACATCAGGCCGGCAGGGATGACTTTCTCCCAAGGCAGCACAATGAATTCGCGCATGGCGCCATCGCGCTGCACGCCCAGCGTCTGGTTGTGCTCGCAGGCATTCACGCGCCCGTTGCGACAGGAGGCACACTTGCCGCAGTTGGTATAGGGATTGCAGGTGACCACCATGCCCGGCTTCAAGCCTTCGGGCACGTCGGGCCCCACAGTCTCGATGGTGGCGCCCACCTCGTGTCCTGGGATGACGGGATTCAGGGCCATGGCATTGCGGCCCATGAAGGTGTTGATGTCTGACCCGCAGAAGCCCACGTAGCGCAGGCGCAGCAGCACCTCGCCCTGTCCTGGGGCCTGGGGTTCGGGTATGTTGATGATGTTCAGCTCTTGGCTGTGGGAAATCTGAATGGCTTTCATGATTCTATTTGTTTTTTATTGTTCTTTTATGTTATATACGCTTGGTGTACATGCGATAGCCGTAAATGGTGACCACAAGGAAGCAGATGAACGGCAGCACGAACGAGAAGTTCACTGACGGAAGACCCATGATGGTGGCCATGGCATGGCCCGGCTGGGCATCGCCAATGATCATGGCTTGCAGCGGAGGCAACACCGAACCGCCCAGGATGGCCATGATGAGGCCGGCGGCACCGAACTTGGCGTCATCGCCCAGCCCGTCGAGTGCAATGCCATAGATAGTGGGGAACATCAGCGACATGCAACCACTGACGCACACCAGGCAATAGACACCCATGCGGTCCTGGAACAACATGACGCCCAGCGTGAACAACATGGCCAGAATGCCGAAGATGGCCAGCAGCTTGGCTGGCTTGAGCCACTTCATCAGGTAGGTGGCCAGGAAGCGCGAGAAGATAAAGAACAGCATGGCGTAGATGTTGAAGCGCTGTGACAGCACCTCAGCATCCTGTTCGCTCATGCCCTCGGCCATGAACACGCGCGTTCCATAATGAATGATAAAGGTCCAGCACATGATCTGTGCACCCACGTAGAAGAACTGGGCAATGACACCCTCGCGGTAGTATTTCAGTGAGAAGATGCGTTTCAGCGTAGGAAGGAAACGGATGTCGTGGTTGCCGTCGCCATTCTTGGGCATTTTCGTGAAGAAGATGACCAGGAACATGGCTACAATGACGAAGCCAATGATGAGATAGGGCGAAATGAGCACACTGAGGTCCTGCTCCTTGATGGCTTGAAACTCCGCATCGTTCAGCAGTGCCCGCTCCTCGCTGCTGGCTGGGTTAAGCTTGGCCTGAATGAAGTTCATCGCTACAAACATGCCAATGATGGAACCACAGGGATTGAAGCACTGCGCCATGTTCAGGCGCCTCGTGGCCGTCTCATCAGGGCCCATGGTCAGAATGTATGGGTTGCAGGATGTTTCCAGGAACGACAGGCCGCATGTCATGATGAAATAGGCCAGCAGGAAGCATCCGTACACGCCGATGGCCTTGGCAGGCAGGAAGAGCAGAGCACCCGTGGCATAGAGGCCCAGCCCCATCAGCACGCCTGACTTGTAGCTGAACTTGCGGATGAAGATAGCGGCGGGAAAAGCCATGGCAAAATAGCCGCCGTAGAAGGCCACCTGCACCAAGGCGCCCTCGGTGACGCTCATGCGGAAGATTTTCGAGAAGGCCTTCACCATGGGGTTGGTAATGTCGTTGGCAAAGCCCCACAGGGCAAAACAGAATGTGACAAGGATAAAGGGAATCAAGTAGTTGATGCCGTCCTTCTTGATGAGTGAATTACTTTTCATGATGGTAATAGCTGGTGTGTCTTAAGGTTCTTATTCTGACATATTCTTGATGTAGGGAAGTTCGGGCAGGTCGTGGAAACCGTAGAAGCGCTCGGCATTGGCGCCGAGGAACAGGCGCTTCTCGTCGTCAGTGAGCTCCGTGCTCTTGCAGATGAAGTCATACGACATGCGATAGGTGATGGCGGTGATGGTACGGGGATAGTCGGAGCCCCACATCAGCCGGTCCATGCCCACCCAGTCGGCAGCCTGGCGAATGCTGCGCACGGCCGACGGGAAGGGATAGTACTCGGAGTTATAAAGCCAGGTGATGCCGCCCGACTCTATCATCACATGCTCACCCTCCAAGGCCAACTTGACCTGCTGCTCGAAGGATGGCGTGGTGACCATACCAAAATGGCCGATGGCCACACTCAAATGCGGGCACTGCTGAATGACTTCACGCATCTGGCCTATCTGCCGCCCATCGTCGGCCAGGCACATGGACAGCACCATGCCCTCGGCCTCCATCCATTGGAACACGGGCATCAGCGTCAGCAGACTATCGTGCATCCGGTGACCGGGAAAGGCAATGCCCTTCAGGCCTGCTGCCTTCACGGCTTTGGCCTCCTCCAGATTCCACGCCATGCCCATGCAGAAAAAGCGGTTGGGCCAGCTCTGCTGCACTTGGGTGAGGTAACTGTTCTGGTTGCCGTCAATCACCTCCTGCACCACCACGGCACCTCCCACCTGAGCGTAGTCCATGTTGGAGAGAAACACTTCGGCGCTATTCACTCCGTCCACCATGAATGGAGGTATCATCTGCACCTCCTCGTCCATGAAGATGCTGCGCCCGTTTTTCAGCGAGAGGATTCGCTTGCCATCCACCCACGTATCCTGCTTCAGCCAAAGGTGGCTGTGCGCGTCGATAATCGTCATAAGTAAAACTCAGGTTATGTTTCAGGTATTGGCCCAGGTCACCCGCTGCTGCTCGCCGATGGTGTCCTTCACCAGCTGCACCAACTGCCAGTCGGGCTCCTCGTTGGCCCACTGCAGATTGCGCTTCACGTTCTCAGGATTAGCCGAGGAAAACAGGGTGCTGGCAATGCGGGGATTGCTGACAGAATACTGCATGGCCAGGCGCTCTATGGCATAGCCATGCTCGGCACAGAGCCTAGCAGCGCGCTGGCAGGCTTCCACCAGGGGCTTGGGAGCTGGGTGCCAATCGGGCACGCCGCGCTGCGACAGGAGGCCCATTGACAACGGAGAGGCATTGACAATGCCCACCCCATGCTGCTCGAAAAAGTCCAGATAGTCGGCCAGGGCATCGTCGCACAGGCAGTAATGGCAGAAGTTCAGCACGCTTTCCACGGTGCCATCCTCCACATGCTCCACCACCCAGCGCAGGTTCTCCAGCTGCAGGTCGGTGATGCCCACATGGCCCACCACGCCCTTTCGCTTCAGCTCCACCAGGGCAGGCAGGGTCTCATCGACCACTTTCTGCAGGCCACCTTCCAGATGCGACTGGAACTCTATGTCGTGCACATTGATCAGGTCAATGTAGTCGATGCCCAGACGCTCCATGCTCTCATACACACTGTCGGTGACGCGCTGGGCCGAGTAGTCCCACGTGTTCTTGCCATCCTTGCCATAACGGCCTACCTTCGTGCTCAGATAATACTTGTCGCGGGAAATACCCTTCAGCGCCTGCCCCAGCACGGTCTCGGCCTTGTAGTGGCCATAGTAGGGACTGACGTCGATAAAGTTGATGCCGCCTTCGACGGCTACTTCCACGGCGCGAATACTCTCATCGAGCTTCGTGGCATGGAAGACACTGCCCAGCGACGAAGCTCCGAAACTCAAGTGGGAAATCTTCATTCCCGTCTTTCCAAGTTCTGTGTATCTCATAATTGGTTGCAAAGATACGAAAAAAAAGAGTACAGAAGGAATGTAAACCTTTGAATTTTCTTTAATTATTATTAATTTATTTGGTACGACGAAGAAATCATTGTAAATTTGCGCTACAATAACGTGATTATTAACAACTTTAAGCCGAAATTGATTATGGATTACAAGATTATCGACATTGAAGGCGTAGGCGAGGTCTATGCTGAGAAACTGGTTGCAGCTGGCATCAATAAAGTGAGTGAACTTCTGGAGAAATGCGCTGCCCCCAAAGGCCGCAAGGAACTGGCTGAGGCTACGGGCATCAGCGAGAAGCTGATTCTGCGCTGGACGAACCATGCCGACCTGTTCCGCATCAATGGCGTTGGCCCTCAGTTTGCAGAACTGCTGGAGGCCGCCGGTGTGGACACCGTGAAGGAATTCCGTCATCGCGTGGCTGAGAACCTGCAGCCGAAGCTGGCTGAGCTGAACGAGCAGCGTCACATCTGTGGCCGCGTTCCTGCCTTGGTAGAAGTACAGAAGATGATTGACCAGGCCAAGGAACTGGAGCCCAAAATGACTTATTAAACAAAAAATGAAGAAACTATTGATGATTGCCATTGCCATGCTCACAACAAGCATGGCAATGGCTGTTCCTGCTTACCCTGGCAAGGCCAGTGTGAAACAACCCGACGGCTCATTGCTCACCATTCGCCTGATGGGTGATGAATACTTGCATTTTAACACCACCGACGACGGCTACACCATTGTGCAGCGTGCCGATGGCTATTATGTCTATGCACAATTAGACCAAGACAAGCAACTGGCCCCTACCAGCCACATCGCTCACGACGCCAATGACCGACAGGCCGACGAACAGGTATGGCTGCAGGCCACCCCAAAGAGGCTGACGCCCATGATGACCGACAAGGCCAGCAAGGAGTATCAGGCTGAAGTGAACAGGCGCAGCCAGGCTCTGCAAGCCGCCAGAGCTTCCAACTATGACTATAGCAAATTCAAAGGTTTGGTATTGCTGGTGCAGTACAACGACCAGGTTTTCTCGCGTGCTGACTATATCGACATAGCCAACAACATGATCAACCAGAAAGATTTTGATGGCTACGACCAGGTGAACTATACTGGTAGCGTGCGCGATTACTTCTACGATAATTCCAACGGGATATTTGACCCTCAATTTGATGTGATTGGCCCCGTCAATGTCAACCGCAGCAAATATTTTGCCAATGGCACAAAAGATTGTGCCCAGCTGATGCTGGACGTCGTCGATGCGGCCGACTCACTGGTGAACTTCAGCCAATATGACGGCGACAAAGACGGAACGGTGGACATGATCTACTTCATCTTTGCCGGTTTCGGCTCAAACTTCGGGACTAACGACTCCCGCCTCATCTGGCCCCACGCTGCTGAAATCTATCGCCCCAACTCAAGCAACTGGATGGTGAGAAAAGATGGCGTCAGACTGGGTCGCTATGCCTGCTCCACCGAACTCTATGGCGACAAAAGCTGGAACACTATCGACGGGATAGGCGTCATGTGCCACGAGTTCAGCCATGTTCTGGGACTGATGGACCACTACGACACCGACTATGAGAAGAGTGGAGGCGAGAGCAACCACCCCGGCGAATGGGACTTAATGGCTGGTGCTCCTTATTTGAACTATGCACGCACACCGGCAGGCTACAACCTTTTTGAGCGTTATACCCTGGGCTTCGCCAATCCACAGCTCATTGACAGCGAGGGCAGCTTCACGCTGGATGTACTGCCCGAGTCGAACATGGGCTACCGGCTGAATGCACAGACTGCCAACAACAAGGAATATTTCCTCATTGAGAACCGCCAGAAAAAGTCGAAATGGGACAAGTATCTGTCTGGTCACGGCATGTTGGTGTATCGCGTGGATTCCACCAACGTCAACGTATGGAGAGAGAACACCGTGAACGCCAATCCCAAGCATAACTACTTTGAGCTGGTAAGGGCCAAAGGCGGCTCCAAGAATCCAGGAACAGCCCAGGCCCACGACCCCTTCCCAGGCTCAGCAAATGTGACCACGCTCAACAACACTACTGATCCTGCCAACCTGATGTCCTGGGCCGGCAAGCCCAGCCTATTCGGTTTTGACAATATCAGTGAGAGCAGCAATGGCATCATCACCTTCGATGTAGTCGATGTCAACACACTGAAAAGCATCTCACTGCCTGAAGTCTTTACGATCAACGTAGGACTCTCCACGCAGCTGGTAGAAACACGTGTTCCCGACTATGCCCCCTACACCCTGAAGTGGAGTACCAGCGATCCGAACGTCGTCACCGTTGACACACGGGGAATTATCACTGGTCGTGGCGTAGGCACCGCCATCGTCACTGTGAAAGCCAACAACGATGATGCGCTGACTGCCCGTTGCACCGTCAAGGTGGAGGAGTTGATCACCATTCCCGACATTGCCACCTATAAGAGCCTGGACGAAGAGGCCGAGGGAGCGCTCAACCTGACAGATGCACTGGTCATCTTCACCAACGACGAGTATGTGTTCCTGCGCGATGCCACTGGTGCCATCCAGATGGTCGGCACGGAGCTGAACCTGAAGGTGGGCGACATGCTCAATGGCTTCATCTACGGCCGGCTGGCTACTGTGAACGGCTTGAAGCAGTTGCAGGGCGTAGAATTCCTGACCAATAGCAATGGCTACTCCGTGAGCGGTGGAAACGAGGTGCTGCCACGCGAGCTGACCCTGGAGGAGCTGAGTGAAGCCGACCGCTGCGACCTGGTGACCATAAAGGGCACGGCGCTGGAAAAGAAGTCGGGCTACTGGGCTTTCAGCGGCGAACGCAGGGTGCGCCTCTACAACAGTTATCAGCTGAAGGGTATCACCGTGCCCACGCTCAACAGCAAGGGGCGCTACGACGTGACGGGCCTCTACATCACCAACAAGCTGAGCGGCAATATCATTGACGAGATACAGATGACGCAGTCAGTGACGCTGAACGAGGAGGCAACCGGCATTGACAACGTCAAGACAGACCCCAGCCAGCAGATAACCATCTACACCACCGATGGCCGACTGGTGGGCCGCACCTCTCTGGGAGCACTGCAACAGCTCAGCCTGCGCAGCGGCATCTACATTATTAAGAGTACAAACAAAACCTGGCGTATGGCCAGATAATTATCAGGATAAGAAAAAAAGAGAATGAAAAAGATTGTTATTTCATGTGCATGCATGCTGCTGGCTGTCATGCTGATGAGCGCCGACAAGAAGGACGCTGTCATGACCAAGGAAAAGGGTGTCTACGTGGTGAACACCACTACGCTGGGCAAGGATGTGGCTGGATACAACGGCCCCACCCCACTGAAGGTCTACATCAAAGCCGGGAAAATCCAGAAAATTGAGTTCCTGGACAACGAGGAAACGCCGAAGTACTGGAAAGCTGCCTCCACCCACATGCTGAACAAGTGGGACGGCATGGCCGTGAAGAATGCCAAGACGAAAGAGGTGGACGGACGCACCGGCGCCACTTTCTCCTGCGACGCCATCAAGAAGAACGTGAAGCTGGCTGTAGAATACTACGAAAAGAACAAGTAGTCCTTTACATAAAGAAGACGACCTGAACAGCCACCGCAACTACTGAGGTTGCCCCTGCTGCTCAGGTCGTCTTCTTTGTATATGCCCTTACTAGAACTGTATGCCAATATAGAGCCTGGTGCCCGACGTGATGTACTTAATCTTATCGTCAGTAATATTGAGGCCATCCTTGTCGTCATCGTCATCATCCACATTCCAACTGGTCAAATTTCCCTTTCCCCAGGAGTGCTCAACTCCAATGCCGAAACGCCCGAAAGAGATGTTGGCGCCATAGCGCCAGCGCGACATGTAACCGCCACAGATGACGGTCTTCTCATCGCCTGAGAAAAGAAGCGTGGTCATCGTGGGCAGATACTGAAAGTAGCCCGACACCTTGATATTGCTGAGCCATGCCTTCCCAATGGGATGGAAGGGTGCAATCTTCACGCTGGGGCCCAAACCTATGATTGTGGCATCCAACTGATACTTGCCCACATCCAGTCTGTTCAGCATACCGCTGACATCAATGTGCTCCTCAGCGCCCTGCGCATTGTTGTAGGCTGCATTAAAGTAATCTTCGTAGCTGTTAAAATTGCCGCTGGTGACATTGCCCATCACATCATTCACCATAGTGCCTACCGACAGGCCCTTTCCTTTTGCATAGCGTGTGAAATTGAAATCGGTCCACGCCACGTCAATGCCGAACTTGACCATTCCGGCTATGGCCTTGTTGTGCAGATAGTAAGTATGGCGCTTTGCGAGACCCACACTCAGGCCGCTTTTGTATTTCACGCCCACAGCCTCGTCTTCAATGGCGTTCTCACCATAGGTGATAATCATGGGGCTTGAACTGCGCCACATTTTCTCCTGCTGGGAATTGTAGGCATCCTTCTTATCCTTTTCGGCCAGTTGCGCCTTCAGCTCATTGATTTCCTGACGCATGGAAGCAATGTCTTCCTGCGCGCTGACAGTCGTTGTGGTGCTAGCCAGAGCCATGGCCGCCACTATTATTCTCAAATGTGTCTTCATTTCCTTCTACAGTGATTTTGTGGTACTACTTAGTTTCCTTTCACATCCAGCTGGTAAAGCAGCAGTGCCTTCAGACGTATATTCTTATCGTTGCCCTCCACTTCGTTCAACGCCTCGCAGGCCTCAGTGAGATAGAGCCGATTGTCTGCGAAATAAACGGTCAGGTCATTTTCTCCATAGACGCGCACAGGGTTGTCAAAACTCAGGTATTCAAAAGCGTAGTGCAAAGTCTGTTCGCTCTTCACTTTCCATTCCCAACGTCCATTGCCATTGTTCACTCCTTCCTTGTAACGGTAGAACTTCCTGGAAGTGGAGAATACAAAGGTATCAATACAGTTTTCACGTACCTCATCTTCAGTAAGATGATAAGTAAACACAAGCTTATTGGTATCCATATTGTACAGCTTCAGCAACACCCTGTTCAGTATCCAGGTGTGGCAGAGGCGCTGCGTCAGGGCATCCTGTACTGACTCACTATCAGGCACACGGGTGGCCTTGTAGCTATAGGTCTCGCCTTCCTCAGTGATGACAAGACGACCATTCTGCATTTTCCAGTTATAATCTCCCATCAGCACATACTCCCCATCGGAGTAGGTATAAGTGCCCGTTGAGCGAAAGTTGTCATAGTTGCTACGGGTCAGAGCACGCATAGGTACCTGCATCTGAGTGCCATCCACATTCACCGTGAGCTGTTGCTGGGCAGGGGCCGGCGCCCGATAAGAGTTATTCAGACTGAAAGTGATGTGGTAAGTACCATCAGCACAGAACTCAAGGTTTTCTACTCCGTAGGGATTCTCCTCCACATCAAAGAACGCCGCCTCAGCCTTGTGGGTTTCACGCACGTTGAGTGTTCCCTTGTTTTTATTGGCAATGACGTAGTTCTCGTCGGCACCGTCAGTAAGCGATTTCGATAAATCGTCGATATCGCACGAAAAACACAGGAAGGCTGAGCTCAACAAAGCTACCATACTCAAAAATGTTGCTTTTCTCATTTGTAGTTTGTAATAAATAAATGAATAGTTTCAAAGTGTTTTGCAAAGATACATTAATTTTTTGAAATAATGAACAAACAATCAAGAAAAAGTGATATAATTATTTCTAGCCTCCTCCCCCATGCAGGGAAGAGGAAAGGCTGCTGCATCAATGATTCCTGTTGGAGCAAAGTGTAGAACTATAGAGTTTTCGCGCGCACGCGCGTTATATATAGGACAAAAAAATGTGCTACAAGTGCTACTGGCGATTATAACAAATTGAAAAACAATACGTTGTGGGTGCATTTTGACTTTTGGAAAATGCTACTGGAAAAGCTACT
>CAMNJH010000075.1 GCA_946541275.1 uncultured Prevotellaceae bacterium | reverse complement strand
GGATGTCTCCGGAAGAGTAGTTGGACGGCTTGAGCATGAAACTGTCGTTCGTGGCAGCGGAAGTGTACCTGATGTCAGAGGGGACTCCTTCATTGGCATGTATGTTGGCATGCACCTTGATTCCGCCTTTCTTCTTGCCAGTCTTGGGATGCCGTCCCACACCCTTGAAGATAAGGTTGGAGAAAAGTGAGATGGTCGTGGAATCAATAATCTGAAGCCGTGAGAGCCATTTCGGGGTCTGCCGTTTCCGGCTGTCCGAGGAAAGTTCATCCTTGTATGTGGCATACAAATCCCTGTAGGCAGCCTCGAAGATACTCTCCGGCCTTCTTGCGTTGGCATCGGAAAGAGTGCTGCGACGGGGCATCATGCTAATGCCCAGATGGGCAAACTTGCGAGCTTCGGGGAACATGGAGTCCGTTATCTCGCGCAGGGAGTCGAAGCGCTTGATCACTGCATAGAGCATGATGACCAGATGTTGCCACGCATCAAAGTGCTTCACATACCTTTCACCACCGTTTTCACGGCTGAATTTGAGAATTTTTGCCTTGTCAAGCAAAAAAATCAGCTGACCATACATCGGCTGTCCGATAAAATGCGTACCTTTGTTCACGTTATTGATGTTTTGTAGCGAAAACAAAGGTAACAAAAAAGGTCGGAATCCAAGCGAGGATACCGACCTTAATTTTTGGATGACTTGAAAAGTTTTAGCGGACACCAATAATATTCAAATAGTCTTTGGTAATGGTTCGTAATTATTTTATCAGTTGTTTGGATGTTACCCTCATATGCAGTACTCCACTATTTAAAGATGTTTTTTGTGGGTGTAAGGTCCTACCAAGGGGTATAGCCTCTATTTCTTCATCGCAAAGATGGGCCAGGACGAGTTGCCATCATCGGAGCCGGTTCGTCTGTCTCTGTATGTGGCTGATAATAGAGACAGGCGTGGTCAGTATAATGGCTAGCCACGTCTTTTAATATAGTATCAGTGGGTGGACGCCCAAAGAAGACATCTATTGGCTCTTTTTCTCCAGTTTGATGAGCAGCAGGCCAATGGCAGTCCAGATGATTTCACGCAGTCTGACCAGCAACGCCACGAAAATACCCTCGCTGGCTCCGATACTCAAGCCTTTGGCTGAAAGCAGGAAGCCTCCTTCTCTTCCGCCCAACTGCAGGGGGATGAAGAAAAGCATGTTGGCAAAGAGCGATGTGAAAGCCAGTATCAGAATGCACTGTAGATAGTTGGCTGAAGGCATGATGACCAGCAGAATGAATAGGATCTCGAGTGCTGATACCACGCGGCAAGTCAGTTCCAGCAGGACGGCGCAGAAGAAAGTACGGGGATTCTGTCCGTGCAGGGCTGCTATCTGCTGGTCAATGGTGTGCAGTTGCTCGGCGTGAGTATCAAAGAATCGCTTAGCCCATTTCTTTACAAATGGAATATGGCTCAGTATGCGCATGCCACTGACAGCAATTCCTTTCTTATAGCCTTTCAAGAAAAACCAGATGGCAGTAAGGCAGAAGGCTGCTATACACACCAACAGCACGGCCATGGCCACATTCATAGGTTGCGTGGCCACATAGAGCACGCATGACAGTAGCCAGAACCAGAAATGGGAGAAAATGTGTGTCATTACATAGAGCAAGACGCTGGATGTGGCTCGTTCTGTTCCAATGTATGGCGATAGCGACATGATGCGGTAGGGTTCACCGCCCATCAGCCCGCCAGGAGTGGCGTAGTTGAGGGCAAACCCTGAGACGGTAATCTTGTAGAGCCAGAGGAAGGAAAACGAAGAGTCTTTCCCAGTCTTTCCCTGGGTAGCGCTTGCAGCTGCTGAACCAGGCGCTTCTGTTGAGGTAGCTTCCTCATGTTGGTGTTGGTTAGAGGGGGTAGTAGCAGCGTTTTGGCTTTTGATGATGAGCCACCACGCTCCCGTGTTAAAGACGTAGAGCACAGCCCACAGTAGCACAACAGCCAGAAACCAGTAGCCCGCACGACGAATACCAGCCCAGACTTCCTGGAAGTCGAGCTGACTTACCATCAGCGCCAGTACGACGAGACCGAAGATGAGAAATCCGTTCTGATACTTTTTCTTCATTTACTGTCGCGCGGAATGTTGAAGCGCACCTTTTCGCTGTCATCACGCCGTTCGTGATAGAGCTTCGGCAATGGGTTGCCTGTGGGAGCGTCATAGTTCATGCGATTCCGATAGATATCGATAGCCTCGAAGATGGCGTGGCGCATGCTGTCAGCCTCCATGGTTCCTCTTCCTGCCAATTCAAAGCATACGCCGTGAGCAGGAGCCGTGCGTATGAGGCTCAGCCCTGCCGTGATGCGTACTCCCTTGTCGTCGCTGATGCTGGTCAGTGCCTTGAAGGGCGTCTGGCCTTGGTCGTGGTACATGGCCAGCACGGCATCGAACTGAGCGTACGAGCCATTGCCGAAGAAATCGTCTGCGGGGTAGGGGCCGAAGGCCTGTATGCTCTGCTGTGCCAGCTCTTCCACTGCGGGCCTGATGATTTCCTGCTCCTCGTCGCCCAGCACGCCGTCTTCGCCGCCTCGGGGGTTCAGGGCCAGCACGGCAATGCGGGGATTGGCAATGCGCATGTCACGCCGCAGCGACTCGTGCAGAATCTGGGCTTTCTCTATGATTTTCTGTTTGCTGATGCTTTCAGCCACGTCTTTCAGTGACACATTGTTGGTCACCAATGCCACGCGCAGGTTGTCACTTACCAGAATGGTTAGTCCGTGCTTTTGTTCACCAAGGTGCTGAGTCAGATATGAGGTGTGTCCGTCAAAGCCTTTGATGCTGTTCTTGGCAATAGGGGCGGTGACCATCACATCGAAGCAGCCCTCCTTGAAGTCAGCGATAGCCTTGTCCAAGGCTCTCTTGGCGGCATCGCCGGCATCCGGGGAAGGCATGCCAAAATCTATTTTCACCTCTTCTTCAATGGTAGTGAGCAGGTTCATCCGGCCGTCCTTAGCCTCCTTGGCATTGCTGATGATGTTGAACTGGGTTTCCACGCCCAGTGCCTTGGCATGATAGGCGGCCACCTTCGGCGTACCGTAGATGATGGGCGTGCAGAGCTCCAACATGGCGGGGTCTTCAAAAGCCTTGAATATCACTTCGTAGCCCACGCCGTTGGTATCGCCGTGGGTAATGGCTACTCTTATTTTCTTGTCTTCCATTTTATGCAGTTAATTGTTGTTTGAATCTGTCTCTAGTTGTTTCTTTGCCGTGCTCAGCAGTCCGCACGCTGCCAGGATGTCCTCCCCCCTGCTGGCCCGGATAGTAGCGAAAATGCCGTGAGCGGTCAGATAGTCGCGCAGCTGTTCCATGCGCTGCATGTCCGAGCCGGGCAGTTCTACGTCGGGTATCTGGTGGAAGCGAATCAGGTTCACCCTGCATTCCAGTCCTTTCAGCAGTCTCACCATCTCCTTTCCGTGCATCAGCGAGTCGTTCAGTCCGCCGAAGCAGATGTACTCGAACGAACAGCGGCGCTGGTGGGTGAAGTCATACTGCCGGAGCAGTTCCAGCGTGTCGCTGATTGGCATGGCCCGCTCGGCAGGCATCAGCTGCAAGCGCTGCTCATGCAGCGGTGAGTGCAAGGAGATGGCCACGTGGCACTGGCTCTCGTCCAGGAAGCGCTTTAGCTTTGACTTCACGCCTACCGAGCTGACCGTGATTCTCTTGGGGCTCCAGGCATAGCCGTCGGGGGCTGTCAGAATCTGCGTGGCTTTCAGTACTGCGTCCAGGTTGTCCATAGGTTCTCCTTGTCCCATGAACACCACGTTGGTCAGCAGGTCGTGTTCGGGCAGCGAATAAATCTGGTTGAGAATGTCGGCCGCCGTTAGATTTCCCTCAAATCCCTGCTTGCCCGTCTGGCAGAATAGGCAGTTCATCTTGCAGCCCACCTGGCTGCTGACGCACAGCGTGGCCCTGTTGCCATCGGGGATGAACACCGTCTCCACGTAGCGGGTGGGCTGGGCCGTGGGTTGCGTCGTTGTGACGGGAAACAGGTACTTCACCGTTCCGTCCACTGAGCGTTGGCTGTCCAGGGGTTTCATGGCTCCTGTCACAAAGTGCTCGGCCAGCCGTTGGCGGGCAGCCTTCGAAATGTTGGTCATCTCGTCAATGCTGTCCACGTGCTTCTCATAGAGCCACTTGGCCATCTGCCCTCCGGTAAAGGCTGGCAGCCCCAGGGTCACCGCGATCTCTCTCAGCTCGCTGGCAGTCATTCCCAAAAGTGGCTTTCTAGCTTCGTTCATGCTGCAAAGGTACGAATAAGTGGCCGAAAAACCAAAAAAAAATGTTTTTCTTTCCACATATTCAAGAAAAAAGCATAACTTTGCAAGCGAATATAAGTAGAAGACCAGAAATTATTAATGATAACTAAAACCAAAGTGATGAAAAGAATCATGTTATGCATGGTGCTGGGAGCGTTCGGCCTCAGTGTCATAGCCCAGCGGCCCGCCATTCCCCGCGATGCCGCACTTGAGAAGAAAGTAGAGAAGACGCTCTCGAAGATGTCCCTCGACGAGAAAATTGGCCAGATGCTGGAGCTGAATTTCGACATCATGGGCAGCTATGGCGCTGGTGGCCAGTGGCAGCTGAACGAGATCGTGCTCGACACCTGCCTGTCGAAGTGGAAGGTAGGCTCCATCCTCAACGCCCCAGGCACCAGGGCTCACACCGTGGAGCAGTGGCAGAAGTGGATTCGTCTCATTCAGGAGAAGTCCATGAAGTACATCGGCATCCCCGACATCTATGGCCTGGACCACAACCACGGCGTCACCTATACTCAAGCTGGCACCCTCTTCCCTCAACCCATCAACCTGGCCGCCTCGTTCAATACCGAGCTGGCTCGCAGCGGGGCTGAGATTACGGCCTACGAGAGCCGCGCCGCCAATTGCCCATGGGTGTACAACCCCGTCACCGACCTGGGCCGCGACCCGCGCTGGCCCCGCATCTGGGAGAGCTTTGGCGAGGATGCCATCGTCAACGCCCGCATGGCCGAGGCTGAGATCAAGGGCTATCAGGGCGACGACCCCAACCATCTGGGGCAGTACAATGTGGCAGCCTGCATCAAGCACTACTTCGCCTATGGCGCCCCCTTCAGCGGCAAGGACCGCACCCCCGCCTACCTGTCGCCGCAGATGCTCCGCGAGAAGTTCTTCGAGCCCTTCAAGGCCGCTTTCCAGGCTGGTGCCCTGACACTTATGGTCAATTCGGGCTCCATCAATGGCGTGCCCGTCCATGCCAGCTATGAGTATCTGACCAAGTGGGTGAAGGAAGACCTGGGCTGGGATGGCATGATAGTCACCGACTGGGCCGACATCAACAACCTCTTCCAGCGTGAGCACGTAGCCAAGGACAAGAAGGACGCCATCCGCCTGGCTATTAATGCCGGCGTTGACATGTCCATGGACCCCTACAGCGTTGACTTCTGTATTCTACTGAAGGAACTGGTGCAGGAAGGCAAGGTTAGCCAGGAGCGCATCGACGATGCCGTGCGCCGCATCCTGCGGGTGAAGTATCGTTTGGGCCTCTTCGACCGTCCCAACACAGGCGGCAAAGGCTATGAGAAGTTCGGCAGCGACGAGTTTGCCCAGAAGGCGCTGCGTGCTGCCGAGGAGACCCTGGTGCTGCTGAAGAACGAGGGTAGCATCCTGCCGCTCCGACAGGGCGTGAAGATGCTGCTTACCGGGCCCAACGCCAACCAGATGCGCTGCCTGAACGGCGGATGGAGCTACACTTGGCAAGGCTCGAACGCTGAGGACCTGGCCGAGAAGTATAACACCATCTACGAGGCTTTCTGCCAGCAGTTTGGTACTGCCAACGTGGTGCTCGAGCAGGGCGTCACCTACAACGAGAAAGGGCAGTACTGGCAGGAGAACCAACCTGAAATCAGCAAGGCCGTGGCCGCTGCTGCCGGTGTTGACGTCATCGTGGCCTGCATCGGCGAGAACAGCTATACCGAGACGCCGGGCAACCTCACCGACCTCTGGCTGTCCGAAAACCAGCGCACGCTGGTGAAGGAACTGGCCAAGACCGGCAAGCCCCTGGTGCTCATACTCAACGAGGGCCGTCCGCGCCTCATTACCGACATTGAACCTTTGGCCAAGGCCGTGGTCGACATCTTCCTGCCCGGCAACTATGGTGCCGACGCCCTGGCACGCCTGCTCAGTGGCCAGGCCAACTTCTCAGCCAAGATGCCCTACACCTATCCTCGCGAGATTAATTCACTGAACACCTACGACTACAAGGTCTCCGAGGAGGTGGGTACCATGGCCGGCGCCTACAATTACGACGCTAAAGTCAGCCTGCTGTGGCCCTTCGGTTACGGTCTCAGCTATACCACGTTCGAGTATGCAAACCTGCGCGTTGACAAGCAGCAGTTCACTCCGTCCGACGTGCTCACCGTCAGCGTCGACGTGAAGAACACTGGTGCTCGCACCGGCAAGGAGCCCGTGCTGCTCTACAGCAGTGACCTCGTGGCATCACTCACTCCTGACAACAAGCGCCTGCGCGATTTCACCAAGGTGGAGCTGCAGCCCGGCGAGACGAAGACCGTCACCTTCCGTCTGCCAGCCAAGTCGCTGGCCTTTGTCGGTGCCGATGGCCGATGGATGTTGGAGGAGGGTGACTTCTTGCTGCGCGTAGGTCGTCTGCAAGCCCCCACGCAGTGCACCACCACAAAAATCTGGGACGAGCCTAATATATAGTCTGACATACACGCGCGCGTAATACTACGCTCGAATGATGGTGCTACAAGTGCTACCAGTGCGTGTAACTGCCTGATATGAAACCGTTTTCGGGTGCATATTCCTCCGTGGTTCGTGCTACCGGAAATGCTACAGGTTCTACCGGGTAACCATCCGCATCGGCAAAGTTTCAAAAGTCGGCCTCCCATGAAAAAAAGGCACCGAGATTTTTCAAAAAGTCAATGCCGTTTTGGAAAATCTCGGCGCCGTTTTGGAAAAAGTCAACGCCATTTTGAAAGAAGGCAATGAGACACATAGAAAAGTCGGAAGCGATTTTTCTATATGTCTCATTTTTGCACATAAAGGCACGAATGTGCAAGTGGTTTGGTGCATGTGTTGGTAGCATTTCCAGTAGCATTTTCCAATAACAAAAATGCACCCGTAAAGCGCTGTTGTTCAAATGATTAAAATTGTCGGTAGCACTTGTAGCACATTCTTTGTTGCCATTTATCGCGCACGCGCGAGGCTACTTTTATTACGGGTGTTGCTGTTGATATAAACAATGACGTTGAAGGGAGCTTCGCAGCGGCCTTCAACGTTGTCCGGACTTTTCTTTTTACTAACTTTACAAATGCTTGTAGACGGCTTTTAGCGCATTGGGGGCAAATTGCGAACCACTTCATAGTTGGTGATGCCCATCTCCTGCATCAGTGCCTCGGCACGGCTGATGTCGCGCTCAGAAGTTCGGGTGCTAGCATATATGTAGCACTTGAAGTCGGGCTTGTCAAGACTGTACTTGAATTCGTCTCTTACGCTGTAGTTATAGGGCGTCTTCTCCCAACTGGTTCTTGAGCAGTGTACCCAATCGCCAGGGGTGGCCTTTGCATTCTTGACGTAAAGATTTCCTTTGCCTGGTAATAACAGGGTGATTTCTCGCGGGGCATTGCCTTTCACTTCAGTTGGTATAGTGATGGGGGTGGTAATCAGATTGACAATGGTATGCTTGCTTTCTATGCTAAGGTCTGTACCATGAGCCTCGCCTTCGATAACTGGTTGCTCCATTTTCTTGATTTCAATTTTCTTGAGGTCGTGGCTGGTCAGCTGTGGTAGGCTGTTCTGGTCGAAGGGTACGCCGTTCAGCTGCATTTCTGTCTGATTATGGGTGTTGTCCCAGCCATATCTGAAGTAGCATTCCTCAATGTAGCCTCGGCCACCATCGTCAATCCATACACCTTTGCCTAGGTTGACACGGTAGTAGTCACGATAGTGTTTGGCAACCTTTTGGTGTGCTCTGTATTCTACCAGTGGTTTTACCTCGGCTTCATCGTAGGGGACCTCGACCACTTTTTGTGTGCAGGACGGTTCGGGTGCTGCGGGTGTAGCATTGGCATATAATGCCAGTATGGCCACTGGCAGGACGAAGGCAGCACGCAGCATCTGCCATCGGCTGGATTTTGTTTGTTGCATCATTTGGATTCGTTGTTTGAGTGAGCCTCGGTTCAAGGTATTGGCAAATGGCTGCAGACGATTGCCGACTGCCTTGACGACGAGAAGTTGTTGGTATTGTTTAGCATCGATGCCTTGTAGGATGACGGCCTCGTCGGCCTCATATTCGTGGATGGCCTTCAGCTGGCACCCTAGCAACCAGACGAAGGGGTTGAACCACTGCACGGCCTGAACCACTTCCACCAGCAGAACGTCCCAGGAGTGGTGTAGCCGTGCGTGAGCTTTTTCATGGGTAATAATGGCCTTTCGGTGGTGCTCATAGTCGCTAATGTTGATGACAATGTGGTGCATGAAGCTGTATGGTGCGAACTCGCCTTTTTTCACGATGATGGTATTGCCCTGTCCGTCGCTGCTGCGAAGTCCACCTCGCAAACTGAGCACCAGCTGACAGACGCGCCATAGCAGAAGTAGCAGAAATGCCATCAGGCCTGTCAAGTAAACGGCATTGCTTGCCTTGCTCCAATCCGTGGTTGAGGAGGCTGCCTTGTTTCCATACGCTTCTTTTGCGTTGATTTTGACCGATTGTTGGCCATTGCTTGCAGAAATAAAGCTGTCCAGGCTCCTTTCCTCCATGTGAAAGGTAGGGACGTCTTCCAGAATGAGAAGAGCAGAAGGGGATTTCAGGTTGATGTGTATAGCAGGTATCACGAGCGATAGCACCAGGATGGCCAGCAACATCATGCGATTGAAGCGATGAAAGGTCATGCGCCTCAGAAGTACAGCAAAACCGCCATAAAGCAGTGCTAGCAGCAAGGCCGATTTCAGGGAATAAATCATCATAGTTGCAGGTCATTTGCGGGATTAATCATTTGCAGAATCTCTCGCAGTTCCTCATCGTCAATTTCCTCATGTTGTACGAAGAACGAGAGCATTTTCTTCACAGAACTACCGAATACAGTGTCCTTTACGTCGCGTAGCACCTGTGTGACATATTTCTCGCGCGTTAGCAGTGGCGAATAGACAAATGTACGTCCACTTCCACCAGCCCTTTTGTGTTCTACGAAGCCTTTAGCTTCCAGAATCTTCAGAAAGGTGCCCACGGTGGTGTAGGCAGGTCGTGGCTCTGGATAGCACTCCAAAAGCTGTTTCACTGTAAGTCCCTGGCTGTGGTCCCACATCAGGTTCATCAGTTCTGATTCTGCCCGCGTCAGCGGTTTCATATCTTTTGTATCTTTCATCTTACTTTTTGCCAGTTGGCCATCCTAATTTATTTCTGATGATGCAAAATTAGGCAAAAGAAGGATGAGGTACAAAAAATGGGAGCAAGAAGTATCCTTGCCCCCGTTTTTTTAACTTTTATGTTTAGTTTTGCTGTTCGTGACTATTAGTTGTTAACTCACTCCACGGTGACGCTCTTGGCCAGGTTTCGTGGCTGGTCGACGTTCTTGCCCTTGCAGACGGCGACGTGGTAGGCCAGCAGCTGCAGGGGGATGGTGGCCACCAGCGGCTCCAGGCATTCCTGCACGTCGGGCAGCTCGATGACCTCGTCGGCAATCTGGCTGATGGTCTTGTCGCCTTTCGACACGAGGGCAATGATGCGCCCTTGGCGGGCCTTGATTTCCTGAATGTTCGAGAGCACCTTCTCGTACATGCCGTTGTGGGTGGCGATGACCACCACGGGCATGTCGGAGTCGATGAGCGCTATGGGGCCGTGCTTCATCTCGGCGGCGGGATAGCCCTCGGCGTGTATGTAGGATATCTCTTTCAGTTTTAGGGCTCCCTCCAGTGCCACGGGGTAGGAGAAGCCTCGGCCCAGGTATAGGAAGTTGTGGGCATAGGTGAACGTGCGTGCCAGGTCCTTCACGCGGTCGTTGGTCTCTAGCACTTCGCGTATGCGCTCAGGTATCTCGCTCAGGCCTTTCACTATCTTCAGGTATTCTTCGCGGACTACCGTTCCCTTTGCTTCGGCCAAGGCCAGTGCAAACATGGTGAGCACGGTGACCTGGCCAGTGAAGGCCTTGGTGGAGGCCACGCCAATTTCGGGGCCCACGTGTATGTAGGTGCCGGTGTCAGTGGCCCGGGGGATGCTGCTGCCTATGGCGTTGCAGATGCCATAGATGAAGGCACCTTTCTGCTTAGCCAGCTGAATGGCGGCCAGCGTGTCGGCCGTCTCGCCGCTCTGGCTGATGGCCACTACCACGTCGTCCTTGGTGACCACGGGGTTGCGATAGCGGAACTCAGAGGCGTACTCCACTTCGACGGGGATACGGCACAGCGTCTCTATGATTTGCTTGCCAATGAGGCCGGCATGCCAGCTGGTGCCGCAGGCCACGATGACGATGCGCTTGGCTTGGAGCAGCTGGCGGCGATAGTCGATGAGTGCCGACAGGGTCACATGGTCGGCCTCGACGTTCACACGGCCGCGCATGCAGTTGGTCAGGCATTCGGGCTGCTCGAATATCTCTTTCAGCATGAAATGGGGGAAGCCGCCTTTCTCTATCTGCCCCAGGTCGATGTCAATCTTCCTGATGTTCAGCTCCTGCTCCTGTCCCAGTATGCTCACCACGTGCAGCTCCTCGCCACGGCGGATCACGGCAATGTTGCCGTCCTCCAGATAGACCACCTTGTCGGTGTATTCCACGATGGGACTGGCGTCAGAGCCTAGGAAGAACTCGTCGTCGCCGATGCCCACCACCAGCGGGCTCTGCTTGCGGGCAGCAATAATCTGGTCGGGGTCCTCTTTGTCGAGAATGGCAATGGCATAGGCGCCAATGACCTGATAAAGCGCCACCTGCACGGCTTCGAGCAGTGGCAGCTGCTTGCGTGTCATAATGTACTCCACCAACTGCACCAGCACCTCCGTGTCGGTATCGCTCTGGAAGTGCACACCCTTCTGCTGCAGTTTTGACTTGATGTCGGCATAGTTCTCGATGATGCCGTTGTGGATGATGGCCAGCCGGCGCGATTCAGAATAGTGGGGATGGGCATTGCGGCTGGAGGGCTCGCCGTGGGTGGCCCAGCGGGTGTGGGCAATGCCCACGGTGCCGCTCACGTCCTTGTCGTTGCAATACTCGCACAGGTTGTCCACCTTGCCTTTTGATTTGTAAACGTTCAGGTCGCTGCCGCCGTTGATAAGGGCTACACCTGAAGAGTCATAGCCGCGATATTCAAGGCGGCGCAGACCTTTGATCAAGATGGGAAAGGCATCGCGCTTTCCCAGGTAACCTACAATTCCACACATAATAGTTGTTGCTCTTTTTTTATGTTTGTGTCATGTTTCTGGGTGCAAAATTACAAATTAGCCGTCAAAACACCAAATGTTCAGTTGTTTTTTTTGAAATACCTCTTAACTCTCATCTGCCATTGCCAATTGTTAAAAATGGCCCTGTCTCTTGTGGGCTCGGTTTTTTTGCGTACCTTTGCATATCACAACGCATCTTGTGCCAACAAGTATATTATTTCAAAAAATAAGAATGTTTTTTATGAAGAAGAATCGTTTGTGGATGTATACCATCATCGTGGTGCTCCTGATGCCCTTTACTTCAACGGCAGCCGACTTTGTGCCCCGCCGTGGGTGCCGGGTGGGCGAACAGAATCCTCATTTCACCCCGCGGCGGGCTCAGATATGGCAGGGCGGCGAGAATCCCTACGTGGGCAACCGCCGTCAGTTGTTGGTGCTGGCAAGTTTTCAGGACAAGGACTTTGTGGATGGCCGTGATGCTGCCATGCAGACGTGGAATGGCATCTTCAATGCTGAGGGCTACTCTGAGGGCGAATATGTGGGCTCCGTCCATGACTATTTTCTGGCTCAGAGCTATGAGCTTTTCAACCTGACCTTCGATCTGGTGTTCGTCGAGTTGCCTGATGTGGAGTGGAAGTATCGGAGCACTGCAATTGATGACGAGTTCTCGCAATACATGGTTGACGACATCGTTGACGTGCTGATGACGCAGGATATTGACTGGAGCCTGTATGACTGGGATGGCGATGCCTTCGTTGACCAGCTGCTCATCATCTATGCTGGCGAGGGGATGAACAGTGGTGGCGGCAGCAGTACCATCTGGCCTCACCAGTGGTGGCTCAGCCAGCATAAGAACCTGGATACGGACGCCCCCAATGATTTTCGCAGCTATCGCACTGTCACCATGGGTGATAAGGAGTTCTACGTAGACTGCTACTGCTGTGTGAATGAATATGTCAATTATTCTGGAACTAGGACGACGTTTGGAACTATTTGCCATGAGTATAGCCATTGCTTCGGTCTGCCTGATTTCTATTATGGCAACTCGATGGTGGTGAAGGAATGGGACATTATGGATTATGGGAACTACAATGAGCATGGTTTTCGCCCCTGCAACTATTCGGCCCATGAGCGCATGCTGATGGGGTGGCTAACGCCGGTAGAGCTGACAGAGCCTGCCAGCATCACCGACATGCCTGCACTATGTGATGAGCCGGTGGCCTACCTCATCCGTAACGATGGGGCGGAGAACGAATTCTTCATCGTGGAGAACCGCCAGCAAAGGGGGTGGGACGAGTCGTTGCCAGGCAGTGGCATCGTCGTGTTCCACATTGACTACATTAAGGACTTGTGGGAAGGGATTGGCGAATATGCCTCTTCCTATGTGAACGGCCCAAACAAAAAGCGCTACCATATTTTCCCTGCCAACAACAAGACACGTACTTCGTTGGAGGGCTGGGGTTATCCGTATGTGGTCACTGACAGCCAGGGCAACACTTCGGTGGCCAATGACTGCCTGACCAATACGTCGGTTCCGGCAGCCACGCTGAATAATGCGAATGCCGATGGCGAGAAGCTGATGTCGAAGCCCATCACACAGATGTCGGTCAGCGCCGATGGCCTGGCATCGTTTGCTTTCATGGACGACGTGACCACTGGCATCGTGAATGCGGAAACTATCGGAAGCGGAATCACTGTTCCTGCTTCACGCTTGGAGTGGTTCGCCCTGGATGGGCGCAAGCTCGGTGGCAAGCCAGCAGCTCCAGGTGTCTATGTGCATGGAGGCAAGAAGGTGGTGGTCCTGCTATAGTTGCGACAGCAAGGAGATGGATATCGTACGCTTCCTGAAGGACTGGACGCTGCCCGTAGCCATGGGGTTGGGGGCAGTGTTGTATTTGGTATTTGCGTTCGTACCGGTGCTCGACGGTGCTGCCGCGTTCTTTTCGCCAGTGATGGACGCTCTGTTGCCGGTCTTTATGTTTTTGGTGCTCTTCGTCACGTTCTGTAAGGTGGACTTCCACGGACTGCGGCCCGTATGGTGGCATCTGTGGATATTGGCGTTCAACATTCTCTTTGTGGGGGCGGTCATGGCGGCCATACTGGTGCCACGAGCCTCGTCCATCGTACAAGGCTCTTCCTATCTTGTGCTGATGGAGGCGCTGCTGATGTGCATCATTGCGCCCTGCGCCACAGCGGCGGCCGTGGTAACACAGAAGCTGGGCGGCAACTTGGAACAGATGACCAGCTACACGTTCCTGTCGAATTTCCTTACGGTACTGCTGGTGCCTTTGTGCTTTCCCATGATTGAGAAGGGAACCGACGTGTCGTTCATGGCTGCCTTCTGGAAGATTCTGTATCAGGTGGTGGTGCTGCTGGTGCTGCCCATGGGGCTGGCCTATCTGGTGAAACACTATGCGCAGAGACTGCATCGGCGTATCATCAGCGTGCGCGACCTGTCTTTCTACCTCTGGGGATGCTCGCTCATGATAGTG
>CAMNJH010000074.1 GCA_946541275.1 uncultured Prevotellaceae bacterium | reverse complement strand
CTCCCAGTAAGCCTTATAGCCGTTGTACTCCTTAGGGGTGTGGCTAGCTGTCACGTTCACACCAGCTTGAGCACCCAGTTGGCGGATAGCAAACGAGATCTCGGGTGTGGGGCGCAGGCTCTCGAAGAGGTACACCTTGATGCCGTTGGCAGAAAATATGTCGGCCACGGTCTCGGCAAACATGCGCCCGTTATTGCGGCAGTCATGTCCCACAACCACACTGAGGTCATTACGGCCAGGGAAAGCCTTCAAAACATAGTTAGCGAAGCCCTGAGTAGCCATGCCCACTATGTACTTGTTCATACGATTGGTTCCAGCACCCATGATGCCACGCAGGCCACCAGTACCGAATTCCAAATTCTGATAGAAAGCATCAATCAAAGCTGTCTTGTCGGGATTGTCCAACATAGCCTGAACTTCCTTACGTGTCTCCTCATCAAAGGCGGGAGAAAGCCATTCTTTAGCAATCGCCTCACATTGGGCAATCAGTTGTGCGTTATCTGCCATTGTTTGTTAAGTTTTGGTTTTTAGATTTTTCTATTAACATTTCGATTCCACAAAGATACGAATAAAAATCGTAAGGTCATCACTATATGCCATTTATTTTTATTTTTTTAGCACTCTCCACTGCCATATCGGACTCAGTCTAATATGTCCGTCTATTCCTTACACCAATAATGCTGCAAGCCCTCAATAGGACTTCGGAACACAGTGCCCATACGGTAGCCTTCTTCCTGCAGGGCTTCTCTGAACTGTTCCAGGTAAAAATATGCAATGCTGCCAACTGCTGACACTGGCAGGTCATGCCGCCCATAGGGTTCCAGATTGTAGCGCACAAACAAACGAAAATTGTCAACTACCAGTGCACGAACGGTGGGCTGGGACAGATGCTGGTGAATATATGTTGAGAGGGAGGCTAACCACCGATTGGCCATAGGCTGACGATAGACGTGGCTGATGACGTCACCCATAGACAGTTTGAAAGCATCCTCAAACTCTGCTTGAGCATTCTGATATAATCTATTCTTATATAGCGCATTAAGAAACCTGATTCCCAACACAGCGCCACTACCTTCATCGCCTAGGACATATCCCAACGGAGGGGTATTCTGCACAATTTGCCGGCCGTCGTACAAACAAGAATTGGCACCGGTTCCCAAGATGCAGACTATTCCTTCACGGTCGCCACAGAGGGCATGGGCAGCCCCCAGCATATCGCTTTTCACCAACACATCATTGGCCTCTGGCATGGCATCAAGCAGCAGACGGCGCATACGCTGCTCCTGTTCAGGGCGAACGCCACTACCATAAAAGCGGATGGTCTTCAGGCCAGAAGGCCAAAGACCTGCAGACATGAGCCCTGGCAGCAGTTCTTGCTGCAGGATGGTCAGTATGGCATCGTCGTTCTGATGATAGGGGTTGATGCCCTGCGTCTGAAAGAGACGGGAACTGTTCAAAGGGTCACTGGATAAACAGGCCATCCAGTCTGTCTTGGTACTGCCACTATCGGCAATGAGGATATAGTGCATGTAGGTATTGCTTTAATTAATGATGATTACTGTGGAACTTGACGGATGTACTGCTGATAACGATTGCGGATACGGTCAACATAATCAGCCGTCTCATTGCCGCGCATATATCCATAAAGAACCAACGAGTCCTGATAATATTGCGGATCCTTCAAGCGTAGGACGTATGTACGCACGTCCTCCCAGCGCTGAGCATTGCGATGGTCGCGCTCGGTCAAACGCATGGCATCTTGAACATGGAAGATACCGCCATTATAGGCCGCCAGCACCATGTTCTGGCGTTCCGTACGGTCATGAATATAGTTGAACTCACGCTCCAGCTCGTGCAGATAGCGAGTGGCAGCGGCAATGTTTTGTTCTGGGTCGGTAATCAAGTCACGCGGCAGGTTTAAGTGGTCGGCCGTCTTAGGCATAATCTGCATCAGGCCCTTGGCACCAGCCCACGACGTAGCTTCGGGGTCAAATGTAGACTCCTGATAACACTGGGCAGCCAGCAAGCGCCAGTCCCAACCGATGCCACGGCTATAGCGTTTGAACAAATCGTCATAGAGCGAGATGACGCCCCGACGGAGCATGGGAGCATGGACACGTCTGACTACTCGCGGACGCGTCAACATCTGGCGTTCGGTCTGGCGGGCCTGATCAAGCATCTGAGGCTCATACCAGGCCATTAGCTCCTGCTGCAAAGCAGTCTTCCCCTGTCCTATCAACCAGCCAGGAACCAGTGAGTCAGGCCACTCTGCCAACAGCCCCAGGTCAGCATCGCCAGCTGCCAGACGCTTCTGTAGTTCGGTAGTGTCACGACAGACTTCCATCCGCAGACGCACTCCCAGATGACTGGCAAACTGCTGGCACAACAGGAACTGAACCCCCAGATGACAGCCTTGATAATCGTAATAAGTATCTGGACCCGACAGCGTCAGGGCAATCATCTCGCCCGACTGTTCTATCTGGTGCAAGTCAAAAACGCTGGTTGTATCAGCCTCACTTTGCCACGGAAGGACAACAGACTCTTGCCGCTGGTTGCAGGCCAGAAACAAGGGGAAAAACAAGACAAATATGCCGAAATACTTCAATCTTATACAAATTTTGGCGCAAAGTTAAGCATTTAATTGCAGATTAGAGAAAAAAAGCGTAACTTTGCCGTGTTTTTTAAAAGAAAATAGTAAAAGATGCTAAGAATTGCAGTCCAATCAAAGGGAAGACTCTTCGATGACACCATGCACCTGCTGGCTGAAGCCGACATTAAGATAGGCGGCAGCAAGCGAACGCTGTTGGTGGGTGCCCAGAACTTCCCTCTAGAGGTTCTTTACTTGCGCGATGATGACATCCCGCAGAGTGTGGCCACGGGCGTGGCCGACATCGGAGTAGTTGGCGAGAACGAGTTTGTGGAACGCGGAGCAGAGGCCGAGATCATCTCACGTCTGGGCTTCAGCCAGTGCCGTTTGTCGCTGGCCATCCCGAAAGACATTGACTATCAGGGCCTGGAGTGGTTTGATGGCAAGAAGATTGCCACCTCCTACCCCGCCATACTGAGCAAATTCCTGAAAGATCATCATATCAATGCCGAAATACACGTCATTACTGGAAGCGTGGAAATCAGCCCTGGCATAGGACTGGCCGATGCCATCTTCGACATCGTCAGCAGCGGCTCAACGCTGGTAAGCAATAATCTTCGCGAGGTGGAAGTGGTGATGCAAAGCGAGGCTCTGCTGATAGGCCACCCTGGCATGACGCAGGAGAAGCGCGACATCTTGAAGCAGATGCTGTTCCGTTTTGAAGCCGTGAAGCAGGCTGAAGACAAGAAATATGTTCGTATGAATGCCCCGAAAGCCCGGCTGCAAGAGATTCTCAATGTGCTGCCTGGACTGAAGAGTCCCACCATTATTCCTCTGGCCGATAACGAATGGTGCTCGGTACACACGGTTCTGGACGAGCAACGATTCTGGGAAATCATTGGACAGCTGAAGGAACTGGGCGCACAGGGCATTCTGGTTACCCCCATAGAAAAGATGATTATCTGAGTTGCCCATGAAAACTATACGTTATCCCCAACAAGAACAATGGGCTGATATCATCACCCGTCCACACCTTGACAACTCGCAGTTGCAGGCTACGGTAAACGGGGTGCTCAATGACGTGCGCACCCGTGGCGATGCCGCTGTGATTGACTACGAGGAGCGATTCGACCATGTGCGTCTGTCCTCACTGATTGTCAGTCAGGAGGAGATGGACGAAGCCGAGCAGCTGATTTCATCAGATTTAAAGGAAGCCATCCAGCTGGCTCACCATAATATTCATGCCTTCCATGAGGCTCAGTGCTTCAGCGAGGTAAGGGTGGAGACGCAGCCTGGCGTGGAATGCTGGCAACGCAGTGTGCCCATTGAAAAGGTTGGACTATATATTCCTGGCGGTACGGCCCCCTTGTTCTCAACCGTGCTCATGCTGGCCATTCCTGCCAAGATTGCCGGATGCCGGGACATCGTGCTCTGCACGCCGCCTAACCCAGAAGGCAAGGTGCACCCTGCCATTCTGGTGGCAGCACGAATAGCTGGTGTAAGTGCCATCTACAAGGCCGGCGGCGTGCAGGCCATCGGTGCCATGGCATACGGTACGCAGAGCGTGCCAAAGGTATTCAAGATTTTCGGACCGGGAAATCAGTATGTCATGGCAGCCAAGCAACAAGTGAGCCTAGGCGACGTGGCAATCGACATGCCTGCCGGCCCCAGCGAGGTTTGCGTGCTGGCCGATGAAAGCTCCAATGCAGCATTTGTCGCAGCCGACTTGTTGTCACAGGCTGAGCATGGCATCGACTCTCAGGTTCTGCTCATTACAACCAGCGAACAGCTACTGAAAGAGGTGGAGACAGAGGTTGATCGCCAGTTGGCCTTGCTACCCCGCCAGGAGATTGCCGCACGGGCGCTGCAAAACAGCAGCTTTGTGCTGGTCACTTCAGCCAATGAGATGATTGCCCTCAGCAATACCTATGCCCCTGAGCACCTGATTATTCAGACCAAGGACTACGAAGCCCTGGCTCAGCAGGTCATTAATGCCGGTAGTGTATTTCTTGGCCCTTATGCCTGTGAAAGTGCCGGTGACTATGCCAGCGGAACCAATCACACCCTGCCAACTCATGGCTATGCCACAGCCTACAGCGGAGTCAACCTGGACAGCTATTGCCGAAAAATCACCTTCCAGCACCTGTCGCCAGAAGGAGTACGACGCATCGGACCTGCCGTGGAGCTGATGGCTGAAGCTGAGCAGCTGAATGCGCATAAGAATGCAATGACACTGCGACTACGTGACATTAACAAATAGAGATATGTTCGACCTACAAAAACTAGTACGCCCCAACATACAAAGCCTGGCCCCCTACTCTTCCGCCCGTGACGAGTATTCAGGACATGAAGCACACGTCTTCCTGGACGCCAACGAGAACCCCTACGGTGCACCCTATAACAGATACCCCGACCCCTTGCAGCGGAAACTGAAGGACAGCATTGCACAGGTGAAAGGCATTCCCGCCGGAAGCATCTTTCTTGGCAACGGCAGTGACGAGGCCATTGACTTGCTGTATCGCTGCTTCTGTCGTCCCGGCATTGACAATGTGGTGGCCATTGAGCCCACCTACGGAATGTACAAGGTTTGTGCCGATATCAATGACGTGGAGTATAGGCCCGTGCAGCTGGACGACCACTACCAAATGAATGGCCAGAAGATGCTTGACACTTGCGATGAGCACACCAAACTCATCTGGATTTGCAGCCCCAACAACCCAACGGGCAACCTGATGGACCATGATGAAATGATGACGGTCATCAACAAGTTCGAGGGGATTGTGGTCATTGATGAAGCTTACAGCGACTTCAGCCGCCAGCGTCCCTGGCGACTGGATCTGGCACATCATCCGAACCTGGTGGTGCTGAACACGATGAGCAAGGCATGGGCCAGCGCCGCCATCCGACTGGGTATGGCATTCGCCTCACCGGAAATCATTGCCATCCTCAACAAGGTGAAGTACCCCTACAACGTAAATCAGCTTACCCAGCAACAGGCCATACAGACACTACAAGCCACCACAGACATCAGCCGCTGGGTGCGCATCATCCTGGAAGAACGCACCCACATGGTGGAGGCTTTTCGCCAGCTGCCCATTTGCGAGGAGGTCTTCCCCACGGATGCCAACTTCTTCCTGGCCCGCGTCACCGATGCCCCGTCTATTTACAACTATCTGGTGGACAAGGGCATCATCGTAAGAAACAGAACACGCGTGCAGCTATGCAATAACTGCCTGCGCATCACCATTGGTACTCGCAATGAAAACGCTGAGCTGCTAGGAGCTCTGCGACAATATTAGAACGATGAAAAACAAAGACAGATTTCTACAATTTTTCTCCCCTCTCATTTGTGTAGTAGCACTGATAGTGACAGCAGTGTGCCTGCTGGTCTACGAGGATGAGTTCCTTTGGAAAGTACAAGAGCTGAACCTTCATCTGGACACCCCGCTTTTCTTTAAGCAGCAGATGGTGGTTTCGGGTGGCCTGCTCACATGGCTGGGCACCTACTTCACCGAGTTTTTCTATCATCCCCTGTTGGGAGTGAGCCTGCTCTGCGGCTGGTGGGCCTTGCTCATCATCCTGATGAAGCAGGCCTTCCGTGTGCCGGCAAAGTGGTTGGTACTGTTGCTCATACCCATTGCAATGCTACTGCTGACGTGCGTGGATATGGGCTACTGGGTTTACTACCTGAAACTGAGGGGGCATTTTTTTGTGGCCACCATTGGCCTGTGCGCCTTATGTTGCACCGTATGGGGTTTTCGCCTGCTTCCAAACAAGTTCTTCATCCGCCCTGTATACGTAGTGCTGAGCACCGCAGTGCTATATCCTCTCATTGGATTCTATGCCCTACTGACAGCTCTGGTAATGGGTGTAATGGAATGGCGTCTGTCTAAGACGACCACCCTGCAGCACGCCATTGGCAGTCTGGCTGCCATACTTTCCATTGCTGTCATTCCTTTAATCTATTACCGGTTTGTTTTCCACGAAACCAGCTCCACCAACATCTACTGGACGGCACTGCCGCTATACAGAATTCTGGAAGAACACTCTGCCTACTATATACCTTATTATATATTGTCGGCTTTCTTCGTTGCGATGGCTGCTACTTACGGGCAGTTGTGTTCCGGTCAGGTGAAGCATCTGCTGAAATGGGGAACGGTTCAGGTGCTGATACTAGGCGTATTGGTGCTGGGCGTGCAGCACTTCTGGTATCGTGACAACAACTTCCACAAGGAACTGCGTATGCAGCGCTATATGGAGCAGTGCGACTGGAGTGGAATACTGGAAGAAGCTGCCATCCAGGAGGACGAGCCAACCCGCGCCATCGTGATGATGAAGAACCTGGCCCTATTCCGACTGGGCAAGCAGGGCGACATGATGTACCACTACAAGACGGGGGCCAAGAAGAGCAATTCGCCGCTGCCCGTCAGCATGACGCAGGTGGTGGGCAGCTCCATCTATTTCTTCTATGGCATGCCCAATTACTGTTATCGCTGGTGCCTTGAGGATGGTGTTGAGTACGGCTGGCGAGCAGAATACCTGAAGTACATGACACGCTGCTCCATGCTGAACGGGGAATACCGCGTTGCCCGTAAATACATCGACCTGTTAAAACATACACGCTATCACCGCCATTGGGCCGAACAACAGGAAAGCTTGCTCGGCAATGACGAAGCCCTTCGCGCCGACAACACATACGGCCCTATATACCACCTGATGGATTTCCACGACAAACTGAGCAGTGACCAGTCAATCGTAGAGCAGTTCCTGATGTACCATTTTGTCTCTGAGGCCAGCCCCGACAAAGTCTACCTGGATCAGGCAATGAATGCAGCACTATGGACAAAGGACATCCCCACCTTCTGGACCATCTTCTACCACTACATAAAAAGCCATCCCAATGAGCATGTTCCCACGCATTATCAGGAAGCTGCCTACATGTACAGCCAGCTGGAGAAGAATGTCAACCTTGACGCCCTGCCCATTACCATTGACAACAGCGTGAAACAGACCTATGCTGCCTTTATGGAGCTGGCCCAGCAGTGCAATGCCAGAAGAATGACGGAGGAGCAGATGAAAGAAGTGTTCTACCCACGATTCGGACAGACTTTCTTTTTCGAGTATTTCCTGGTTCGCAATCAAAAGCTCTACTAACTGACGAAAGAAACTGAGGACAAAGTATTTCATATTCCGCAACATGAAAAAGACATTATACTATTTTGCCGTGCTCTTGCTCTATGCTTGCTCGGGCTCTGGTATACCCGTAAACTTTACGGAGTCCGACGAACTCCCACAAGTTTATCCTGACTACATCGACGTGACTGTCCCCATCAACATAGCCCCTCTTACCATGGAACTGGTGGGAAAACAATTCAGTGATGCCGTCATTCGCTACAGCCACGGCGATGAGGAGATTATGTGCGGAGGGCTGAAAGCCCAGCCCAGTCTGGATGACTGGCGAGCACTGACGTCGAAAGCCAAGGACTCTGACATCACGGTGGAAGTCTACGCTAAGCAAGCTGACCAATGGACACGCTTCAAGCCCTTTGCCATTCATGTCAGTGCCGACTCCATCGACCCCTACATCAGCTACCGTCTTATCTCTCCCAGCTACGTCACCTATGAGGAGCTGACGCTGAATCAGCGATGTCTGGAGAACTATGACGAGAATGTGATGGTCGACAACATGCTCTGCGCCACGGAGAAACAGGGTCAGTGCGTAAACTGCCATAACTATCAGCAGTACAATCCACAGCGCATGCAGTTCCACGCCCGCCAGAACCACGGAGGCACCATTATTGCCTACGACGGAAAAATCAAGAAGGTCAACATGAAGAACGACTCGGTCATCTCGGCTGGCGTCTATCCCACATGGCATCCCACCATGCCACTTATCGTCTATTCCACCAACCATACCAGCCAGAGTTTCCACACACGCAATCTAAACAAGATTGAGGTGAATGATGCCGCCAGCGACCTGGTCATCTACGACATTGAGAAGAATGAGATAGCCAACGTGGAAAATGACCCCGAGGAATTTGAGGTATTCCCCTTCTGGGCTCCCGATGGCCGTACGCTCTACTACAGCAGTGCGCACTTTGAATTCCGTGACACCGTCAGCCCTGCCACAGAAGTCTTCGCTCGTGCCAGTGAAGTGAAGTACAATATTTACAAGAAGACCTTTGACCCCGATACCCGCCGGTTCGGACCACGCGAGATGGTGTTTCAGGCAGACACACTGACCGTTGACATCCTGGGCATCGATTCGCTGAAAGAAGCGGAGAACATTAAGCTGAGCCCATGGCTGAAGAATGACTCGCTGGGCCTCAGTGCCACACTGCCCCGCATCTCGCCCGATGGCCGCTTCCTGATGTTCACCTTGGGCCGCTACGGATGTTTCCACATCTGGCACCACGAGGCCGATCTCTGGATGAAAGACCTGCAGACTGGCAACGTAAGACCCATGGACGAGATTAACTCGAAAGACACCGAAAGCTATCACTCTTGGTCCAGCAACGGCCGATGGGTTATCTTCAGCAGCCGACGAACCGATGGTAACTTTACGCGTCCCTTCATTGCCCATATTGACAAGGATGGCCACGGCACCAAGCCTTTCGAGCTGCCACAAGCCGACCCAGACTTCCACAACCAATTCATGAAGAGCTACAATATTCCCGAGTTTATGCGTGGACCGGTGACCATCACACCACAGGAATTTGCCGACGTGCTGAAGAACGATAACGTGGAACCGGCCAAATTCACACACTAGGCATGGGATTACGCTGTAGCACAACGGATTAACGAAAAGGACTGCATACGGGAGAAGATGAACAAATCATCCTCCCGTATTTTTTTTCAAATAAAAGGAGGCTTTGTCTTGTTTTTGCCAATAATTTTTGCTATCTTTGCAACCGCAAAGTACTAGTAGATGAAACTCATCATCCTGACAAAAGCGACATTCTTCGTAGAAGAAGACAAGATTCTGACCACCCTCTTTGAGGAAGGCATGGACAACATGCACTTATTCAAACCAGCCTCAGAGCCTGTTTATTCTGAGCGGCTGCTCACACTGCTGCCCGATGATTACTACAAGCGAATCACCGTCCACGACCATTTTTACCTACGTGAAGAATACGGCTTGCGAGGCATTCATCTGGAACAGCCTGCTGACGAACTGCCCTATGGATACCGAGGCAATGTGAGCCGCACTTGTACCACCCTGGAACAAGTGAAACAATGGAAGAAACCTTCGTCCTACATTTTCCTGAAGTCCATTTTTGACAGCCACAGCAATCCTGCCGACCGTCAGTCGTTTACGATGGAAGAGTTAAAGCAGGCATCACGGCAGGGAATCATTGACCGGCATGTCTACGCAATGGGCGGCATCAATCTTGACAACATCCGCCAAATGGCCGACCTGGGATTCGGAGGCGTGGTGGTGTGCGGTGATTTGTGGAACCGCTTCAACATCCACCATGGACAAGACTACAAGGAACTGATAGCGCACTTCAAAAAGCTGCAAAAGGCGGCAGGATAAAATAAAAACAAACAAGTAAAAAAACTAACATATAAGCAATGAAACAGGATTATATGATCTTCTCAGGAACTGCAACGAGATACTTGGCTGAGAAAATCTGCCAAAGCCTTGGTTGCCCACTGGGACAACTGCTAATAACCAAGTTCAGCGACGGCGAGTTTGCCGTGTCGTATGAAGAGAGTATCCGTGGACGCGATATATTCTTGGTGCAGAGCACTTTCCCCAACAGCGACAACCTGATGGAGCTGCTGCTGATGATTGATGCAGCCAAGCGCGCATCGGCACGTACCATCAATGCCGTTATCCCCTACTTCGGATGGGCGCGCCAGGACCGTAAGGACAAGCCACGCGTGTCAATTGGCGCCAAGTTGGTGGCCGACCTGCTCAGCGTAGCCGGTGTGAACCGTGTCATCACCATGGATCTCCACGCCGACCAGATACAGGGCTTCTTCAACGTACCCGTTGACCATCTCTATGCTTCAGGTGTGCTGCTGCCCTATTTGCAGAGCCTGAAACTGGACGACATGGTCATAGCCTCGCCCGACGTAGGCGGTTCAAAGCGTGCCAACACCTATGCCAAATACCTGGGGTGCCCGCTGGTGCTTTGCAACAAGACCCGGGCACGTGCCAACGTGGTGGCCACCATGCAAATCATTGGCGAAGTGGAGGGAAAGAACGTGGTCATCGTTGATGACATGGTCGACACCGCAGGAACAATCACCAAAGCTGCTGACCTGATGATGGAATCGGGAGCCAAGAGCGTGAGGGCCTGCGCCAGCCACTGCGTGATGAGTGGTCCTGCCAGCGAACGCGTGCAGGCATCGTCACTCACCGAGATTGTTTTCACTGACAGCATTCCTTACACCCAGCGCTGCGCCAAAGTGAAGCAAATCTCAGTGGCAGAAATGTTTGCTGAAACCATCCGACGCGTCATAGAGAATGAAAGCATCAGCGACCAGTACCTGGTATAGCCATTACCTGAATAACATCAAGCCCGCTTTCCTGCTGACAACTATATTTGCATTGTTGGCAGTAGCATGCACCAATAACCAGAACAAACTGACCTATAGGCTGGAAGGCACTGCTGAAGGCTTTGGCGATGGCGACATGCTGCTCCTGTCCAATGTGGAGGGAGAGACGCTCGACTCTATTGTCATCAAGGACGAGAAATTCACCTATAGCGGACGGGCAGACTCCGTTGGCCTGTATGTGCTGAATGTGCAGAAGGACGAGTTCAACAGCCTGACGTTCATCAGCGAACCCGGCACCATCAAAGTGAAAATATCTGCCGTGCCAGGCGGGTCTTCCATTGCAGGAACGGTGGCCAACGATGCCTTGCAGGAACTAAATGCTGAGACTGAGCCTTATTATCAGAAAATTCAGGAAATAGAAAGCACCATCTATGCTGACACCGTGCTGAACCGCGATGCAGAGTGGGCACTGGCCGAACGCTACAACCAACTGATGAATGAAATCAGCAGGATTGTTAAAGCGTCCGCCCAGAAGAATATTGATAATGAGTTGGGATTCATCCTCCTGACCAGCTACCCAGACTTGCAAGAGGACGTGGAACTGGCCAAGAGCCTGATTGCCCAAATGCCTGAAGCATACAAATTGCGCACCAAGACTGCCCAACTGGAAGCCAGACTCAAGACAAAGGAATATGGCAGTGTGGGACAACGGATAGCTGACCTCACCATGATTTCTCCTGATGAAGAAGAAGTGAGCCTGATGGGAGAAGTGGGCAAGAACAAACTGACCATCATCGATCTGTGGGCCTCATGGAGCGGTGCCTGGCGCGATGAGCTGCCGTTCATGAAAAAGGTGTATGCGGAGTTTCATGAAAAGGGACTGGGCATTGTGGGTATTTCTATTGACAATAGCAAGGAAGAATGGCTGAAGGCTATTCACAGTCTGAAGCTGGAATGGCCACAGATGTCTGACTTGAAGGGATGGGAAAGCGCAGCCACACAATATCTTCAGGTGAACAGTCTTCCCTACCCCATTGTGGTGGACTCCGAAGGCCGCATTTTGCTGAAAGGGCTACGGGGTGAAGCTCTCAAGACTTTTATCAGCGAACAGATGCCTTGAAAAGCTTTCATATTTCATTTATTCAACAACGCTTCAACTCTTCACTGGCACGAAAACATGCTTATTTTCAACGAATTATGGTGAAGGGTTACAAGAAGAGCCTCTGAGAACAAGCCTTCACTTCACGATTCTGGAGTGAAGGTTTCCCTTTCTTATAGTTTGTGTTGTATTGTCAAAAAATGGCGGCCTCCCATGGTAAAACGACGGCCTCCCATGAAAAAAAGGCGGCGACTTTTTGGAAAACGGCGGCTCCCCATGAGAAAAAAACGACTCCTTTGATAGAAAGCAGAACCCTTCACCATAAATTCCTGACAGCAAAGCTGTTGGAAGAATGGTGAAGGGTTTAAGATAAAAATCAAATATAATATGTACGATCTATTTTGGAATGGAATAACTAGTCTGTAACCAATCTGTTCTCACGAGGGAACACCACTGAGGGGCTGAACGTCTTAGCTTCCTCGAAGTCCATCAGTGCATAGGAAATAATGATAATGGTGTCGCCGACCTGTACCTTGCGGGCTGCAGCACCATTCAGGCATATGCAGCCAGAGCCACGCTCACCCTTGATGATGTAAGTTTCAAAGCGCTCGCCATTGTTGTTGTCAACAATCTGTACCTTCTCACCGGCAATCAGATTGGCAGCATCCATCAAATCTTCATCAATGGTAATGCTTCCCATGTAATTCAGATTTGCCTCGGTCACCTGCACGCAATGCAACTTCGATTTCATTACCTCTATCATCATCGTCGTAATCCTTTATGACTTGTACTTAATGTGATCTATCAGGCGGATGGGCGTTTTGCCACAATACACCGTGATGCAGCCTACAACATAAGGCGAGGCATCCCAATCGGCAATGTCTTGCAGGGTGTTGCCATCCACAATGGAGAAGTACTCCACATCCAGTCCCTCAACAGCATTGATATCGGCCACTACCTTGTCGTGCGTGTCCTTCAGACTGTGGTGGAGCGCATAGTCCAAACTATCCTTCAAAGCCTTGTAAATGGCAGGAGCAATGGCACGCTCGTCAGGGGCGAGCAACGTATTACGGCTGGACTTGGCCAGACCATCTGCCTCACGGACAATGGGGCACTCCACAATCTGTACAGGCAGCTGCAACTGGCGCACCATGGCCTTCACCACAGCTATCTGCTGCCAGTCTTTCTCGCCAAAGTACGCCCTGTCAGGACGAACGATGTAGAAAAGACGGCTCACAACCTGACACACTCCATTGAAGTGACCAGGCCGATGGGCTCCCTCCATCACTGTGGATACTGGCGGGTACTCAAAATGGCGAGTGTCGGGCGTCGGGTACATCTCTTCCACGGAAGGAGCCAGCACGTAGTCTGCTCCGCAGTCCTCCAGCAGACGGCAGTCGGCATCAAGATCACGGGGATAATTCTTCAAATCATTCTTGTCATTGAACTGTGTAGGGTTGACAAAGACTGACACCACCGTCACAGCATTATCCTTCACTGAGCTGCGCACCAACGACGCATGCCCTTCATGCAGAGCACCCATAGTGGGCACCAGACCGACAGTTCTGCCGGCCTTGCGCTCGTCAAAAAGCGCATTCTGCAAATCAACAATCTTACTGAATACTTTCATTATTAATTGATATATAGCTGGTAAGCGGGTGCAAAATAACAACAAATTTCGCAAACAAGGAAAAAAAAGCCTAAAAATAAACCT
>CAMNJH010000073.1 GCA_946541275.1 uncultured Prevotellaceae bacterium | reverse complement strand
TGTTCGTCTCAGCATCCCAGAACTCAAAGGCATCAGCCGAGAGTTGTATGCTGGCGTTGACCGTCTTTCCCGGCTTGACGTTGACCCTTTTGAAACCGCGAAGCGACTTCAGCGGGCCGTCGGGGTCCTGCAGGTTACGGATATACAGCTGCACAGTCTCGCTTCCTTCCCTTAGGCCTGTATTGGTAACGGGGATGCTGACTGTCATGCTGAAGGCTTCGTTGAACTTGGGGCTTCCTGTGACGACGGGCTGGCCGAGCTCAAAGCTGGTGTAGCTCAGACCATAGCCGAAGGGGAATAGGGCATCACTGAAATAGCGGTAGGTGCGGCCTTTCATGGAGTAGTCCTCGTAGTCGGGCAACTGGCTGCTCGATTTGTAGAACGTCACGGGCAGCTTGCCGCTGGGGTTCACGTCGCCGAAGAGCACGTCGGCCACGGCCGTGCCGCCCTCCTGTCCGGGATACCAGGCCTGAACGATGGCGTCGCAGGTCTGCATCTCGGGTTGCAGGGCTATGCACGACCCTGAGCAGTTGACGAAGATGACCGTCTTGCCGGCTTCCTTCAGTGCCTTCAGGAAGTTGCGCTGCACGGCAGGCAGCTCAATGTGAGTACGGTCACCGCCTTTGAATCCGTCAATGTCAACAGGCATCTCCTCGCCCTCAAGCGCCGGTGAGATACCGCCTACGAAGATGACCTTGTCAATGCCGTTCAGCTGGCTGATGGTCTTCTGATAGTCAATGGGCAGCTCCTTTGCCACGTTGATTTTCAGGTTGGCGTTGTAGGTATGGATGTGGGCGAAGCGCACCTCAATGTTGTAGCTCTTGCCCGCCTCGGCCTGGATGGGCACATGGTTGGGTGTGGTGCGCCAAATGTGGTGGCGGAACTTCTGCTGTCCGTCGATATACAGCTCGAAGTGGCCGCAGCCCTCCACGTTCACCACATATTCGCCAGCCTCCTTCGGGGTGAAGACGGTTTCGTACTTGGCTGAGAAGTCCTCCAGTTGTACGCCAGGGGCAAAGTTGTGCATGCCGGCTGTGGTGACGGCTAGCGGCGTGGTGTAGTACTGTGTGGTGACGGGCTGGCCTTCCATCCTGCGGTTGTTCCAGAAGGTGCCCTTCATGCCCTTCTTGCCTTCAAAGCTGCACTGCGAGGCTAGGAGGCAGTCCATTACCTGGTCGTAGGTGAGGTCACAGCCCTTGTCGTAGAACACTTTCTTCTGCTTTGCCTTGATGCCGTCCAGGATGGTCACGGTGTGGTTGGGCATGCCGTTATAGTTGCCCCACATCATGGGGGCGTTGTCGGCGTTGGGGCCTATGACGGCTATCTTCTCCTTACCCTTCTGCAGCGGCAAGACGGGCTTCTGGTCACCACCCTTCGGTGAACCGTTCTTCAGCAGCACGATGGTTTGGCGGGCCATGTCGAGCGACAGGTTGGCCGACTCCTTGCTGCTCATGGCCGAGTAAGGAATACTGGACCACTCCACCAGTGAGGGATCATCCATCTCACCCAAGTCAAAGCGGCCCTCCAGCAGACGTATGACATGCTTGTCGACCTCGGCTTCAGTGATAAGTCCACGCCTGACGGCCTCTGGTATGCTGCGGTAGGCATAGCCGTAGCCACACTCCACGTCGGTGCCGGCCAGTGTGGCTTTAGCCGAAGCATGCGTGGCATCGGTCGATGACTTGTGCGAGTCGTAGAAGTCGCTGATGGCACCACAGTCGCTCACCACCAGGTACTTGAAGCCCCACTCGTCGCGCAGGATGGTCTGCAGCAGGCGTTGTGAGCCGCAGCAGGGGTCGTCGTCGAGCCGCTGGTAGGCGCACATCACCTCGCGCACCTTGGCATCCTGGACCAGCGTCTTGAATGCCGGCAGATAGGTCTCCCACATGTCACGGGGCCTCACGTCGGTCAGGTTGGCCGAGTGGCGGGTATATTCCGGACCGCTGTGGACGGCATAGTGCTTGGCGCAAGCCCACAGCTTGCGGTACTTGGCCTCCTCGGGGCCTTGCAGACCCCGCACCACCTGGGTGCCCATGACGCTGGTGAGATAGGGGTCCTCGCCATAGGTCTCCTGCCCGCGTCCCCAGCGCGGATCGCGGAAGATGTTGACGTTAGGTGTCCAGACAGAGAGGCTGTGGAACTTCTCGTCCACGCCGCTGCCCCGCTGCATACGCTCATTGTACTGGGCGCGGAACTCGGTGGAAGCGGCGTCGAACACCCGATAGAGCAGGTCGGGATTGAACGACGAGGCCATGGCAATGGGTTCGGGGAAGACGGTGACATTGCCCATGTTGGCGGCACCGTGAAGGGCCTCGCTCCACCAGAAGAATTTCTTGATGCCCAGCCGGGGGATGGCCGGACTTTCGTCGAGCATCAGCTGGGCTTTCTCTTCAAGCGTGAGACGGCTGCAGAGGTCGCGGGCGCGCTCGTTGGCACTGAGTTGTGGGTTCTGGTAGGGTAGGGACTGTGCAGCTGCCGTCAGTGACAGCCAGCACAAAGTGATAAATGTAAAGGTTTTCATGGTTTTATGTTTTAAATATCATTAAATGCGTTGCCAGCCTGGGCAGAATGCCCCTTTTGTCAGTTTCTTTGTTTTCAATTTGTTGTTTTTTTGATGGTTATGATGATGTGACCAATTTTGCAAATGGTTTCACAGATGGACAGTGGCTCCCAGGCGCACTTCGAAGGTGTTTGCCTTTACGTCGTTGAAATATTTGTAGTGGGTGCGACGTGAATAGTAGGCTCCCGATAGCGTGATACTCCAGTTGCGGGCCATGTCAAACTCGGTGACGGGGTTGACCACCAGAAGAGCGGCATCACTCTTGTCGCCCTGCGAATTCAGGTGAAGCATTTCCTCTTCAGTGAGGTTCGACATGTCCCTGTTCTGGTCATATCCTTTCCATGTATAGATGCGGTAGTAGTGGGCATTGAGTATGAATCGGCCGAAGTGGCGCAGCTCCATGTGGGTCTTTGTCTTCACACTGAAGCCGCTGCCCATGTTGTAGTCGCGGTCTATGATGTTGTAGTAGTCGCTCTTCGTGCCACCCAGCAGGATGCCGTTCAGGAAGATGCGCTGCTCCAGCTTGTCCAGCATGCCCACCTCTGGCATCTGGATGATGGCGCCAGGGCCGAATGCAGCCGCCTCGCTGATGCGGTAAGGCGTCAGGTTGCTGCCGTCTTTCACGGGCTTGGAGTCGAAGTAGTCGAAGTGCTGGTATAGGCCGAACTCAGCCCGCATGTTCCTCCGCTCAATCATCGGCGTACTCCAGAGCCGGCCCATGAGATGCACCTGGTTCAGTATGGGCTGGTTGGCAGAGAGCCCCACCACCAACTGCGTCTCGAAGTAGTCGAACGGAGCGTTGTGTTCGTCTTCATTGACAGGGTCGCCATACTGCATGGCAAAGTCGATGTATGGGTTATGCTCGCCTTTGAAGAAGTTGGCATCGTCGGCCAGATAGCGGTCGCCGGCCGAGATGGCTATCTCAACGGGGTTTCGGTTGAAGTCATGATAGCGGTAGTGGTCGCTACGTACAGTCCAGGCATCGCCAGTGGCCATTCGCTTCAGCGCCCCCATGGGGTTGAAGACGGCGGCTCCCAGTTCACGCCAGAAGCGTGGCCAGCCCTGCCGGGAGTCATCCAGGAAGACGCGGCTGATGCGATTGGCAATCTCGCCTATGCAGATGCCGCCTATGGTGGTGGCAATGAGGTCGTTGATGGCTGGCGGCTCCCGTTCGCCCAGGAACTCCCATTCCAGTGAACCCAGTGCTGCAAACGGTGCCGACTCCCAGAAGGTGAGCCCCTGTGAGCGTGCCGAGTTGAAGTAAAGGTTGCCGTGATAGGGGTGCATGAACAGGTTGGTGGAGAACACGTCGTTGTCCCATACGAAACCGTTCTCGAAGTTCTTGCGCCAGGTGCGCAGGGTGGTCTGGGCGAAGTCGGCATTGAGGGCAAAGCGGTCAAAGCAGTGTACGAATGCGTTCACGCCGGTCACTTGTGCCAAGGCCCACCAAGGGTGCTTTTGGCCTAGCCCAAGTGCCATGAGCGAGTCGGCTGGTGCCTGGTCTTCGCTGTGCTGAACCACAGCCGTCTGGCGGTTCATGTTGTGGGGGTAGCGGAAGGTCAGTCCGGCCTCGGCCAGCATGCGGCTGCGGTATTTCTTCTCATGGTGATAGTAGCGGGTGTCGCCATAGCCCACCGAGGCGAACAGCCCCACGTTGCGCGTCAGCTGGTAGTCGGCATTCAGGCGGGCCTGCAGGGAGAACAGTCGTGAGGGGCCTGCATCGCTCTTCTTCTTGAAAGTCTCTATGTGGTAGTAGCCAATGTCGCCGCTGACGGTCAGCTTCGGCGTGAGCGGCACATACTGGCCCAGGCGATAGAAGATGGCGCCCGAGAAGTCATCGTCAAAGCCCATGTAGTGAGTACCCACACCGATGATGTTGTAGGTGGAGCGGTTGCGGAAGCGGATGGCAGAGTTGAGCTTCGAGCTGGTGCCTGCATAGCCCATCACGTCGATGGTGGTCTCGGGGCTCACGTTGACCAGTCCCAGCTTGTGCCCCTCGGTGTCCTTTGTGTAGTTGATAATACCTATCTGCCAGCCCTTCTGGTGGGTCTCGGCCACATTGAAGATGCCTATCTGTGCTCCGTTCAGTGCGTCAGCGTAGTTATAGGCTCCTAATTGCATGCCACGCATGTAGCCGGATGATACATTGAGCAGGCCAGCGGCCTGTATGCCGTTCTCAACGCCCATTGAGATGTTCGTCACACCACTGAGCTGGAAGCCTCGCATGGGGGTGGAAGATATGTTGGAGAAGCCCGACAGCTGGAGTCCCTCCATGCGCCTGGCATAGTTGGACAGCATGTTCAGCTGTACGCCCTTCAGCGAGTCGGTGTGGCTGGTCAGGCCTATGCTCATGTTGGTCACGTGGGTAGTATCCTCAGGGTGGCTTCGGCCTATGTCGAGCGTCACGCCATGACTGAGTTGTGCCGTTGCGGTGATAGCGGCCATCAGCGCCAAACCCGTCATCAGTGGCCTCAGCAGTATGGAGCTCATCAGGGAGTTGTTTTTCTTCATGCCTGCAAAGATACGAAAAATCGAGCGCCGAACAAAACAAATCCATTTGTTTTTTATGCTGAGATGGAGTATCTTCGCCGATTTATCGGCAAAGATACGAAAAATCGAGCGCAGAACAAAACATATTTATTTGTTTTTTATGCCGGGATGAAGAATCTTCGCGTTCGCAGGGCGCAAAGTTAGGAAAAAACTATAATAGCTCCCAGGCGTTCATCAGGAGCTAGACTTCTCATTCTGAAGAATCGCCTCTTTGATGAGCGATACCTTGCTGCGTGAGACGGGAATGGTTTCCTGACAGTGCTTCATGGCTAGCTGCATGCTGCCCGACTTGCAGACCACCTGCTCCACCTGGCTCAGGTTGACCAGGAAAGCGCGGTGGCAGCGTACAATCAGCGGGTAGTCACATAGCTCATCCTCCAGGTGCTTGGAAGTGGCGCGGAGCATGTCGCTACGCACAGCCCCCTCACGAAAATGATAGACCTTCAAGTAGTTTCCTACTGCCTCGATATATAGCAGGTTGCTCACTTGAAGAGCTACCGTCTCGTTTGTGGTTCCTGTCAGGGTGATGGTCTCGGGAGCAGCGGCCTGGGGGGTGCTGTCCGTGGCTGGTGCCTGCAGCTCCTTCAGCTGCCGGTTCAGCAGCTTCACCTCTTCCAGTTCTTCCGCCAGATAGCGGCTTCGGAACTTGAAGCGCCAGTACAGGCCGATGGCGAAGGAGCAGAAGGCAATGATGACCAGCGTCTCCAGGTAATTGCTCCATGACAGCAGGTTGGCCTGTATGCGGCCACTCATCACGAAGTGGCGGTAGAGGCAGATCATCAGTGCCACCAGCAGGGTGTTGATAAGCTGGAAATAGAGGTTGCGGCGGATGAAGTAGTTGATGTCCTTGCGGCTGTCGTCCATGTTGACGGGCATGTTCAGCAAGTATTTCATCACAGCATCGGTGAGCAGGCACACCATGACGCCCAGCACAAAGATGATGAACAGGTGCAGATAGGCCTGCCACTGCCACACGTCGAGCCCGAAGGGCTTGAACACGGCCAGGGCCAGAGCCGTAAAGGCGGCGCTGATGATGCGTATGCGGATGATGTCTTTTCGTCCCTGTGTCATAGGCCGCAAAATTACAAAGAAAAAAGAAGAATGAAGAAAGAAGTGCAAAGAAAAATGCTTCCGCCCATCACTTTTTCTGCCGTTCGTCCCAAATACGCATACCATTCGTCACAAACCCCTGCAGATTATCCCATATATTTGCAGGTTCCGCTGCACCGCCTTAACTTTGCAGCGAAAAAGATGAAGCGGACGAGGCATCCTCTCACCTCTTACCTCTCCTCTCTCACCTCTAATAAAAAAAAGAAGTTATGAAAAGTAGGACAATCATCGGAATCGTTTTCATTGTGGCCGCTCTGCTGAAGCTGGCCACTATGTGGGGCATCCTGCACTGGGAGTGGTTTGAAACCATGTCGGAAGGTCGCGTTGCCATGTATCTCTGCATCTTTATTCTGTTATATCTAGGCGTACATCTTATAATAGACAGTTACCGCCGCGATCCTGACCAATGGCTTCAGCGCCCCATCCCGCCCGCTGAGGAGGGCAAGCGCATCAGCTGCAGTGTGCATTATGGTGGCGACGAATACATCTACAGGGGTGAGCCGTTTCACGGTGCCCGTCTCGACGTCTTCTGCGGAGGCCTTCGGCTGGACTTGCGCCAGGCCAGCATTACCGAGGACGAGGAGATCGACATCCATACCTTCATGGGCGGCGTGGAGCTGCTGGTGCCCCAAACGGTGACGGTAGTGACCAGAAGCCGCAGTTTCATCGGCGGCGTGGGCAATGAGGCAAGCCGCGACGTCAGCAGCGGTCTTCCCTGCCTGCATGTCATAGCCAGCAATTTCCTGGGTGGTGTAAGTATTAAAAAACAATAAGACAATGAAAAGAGTAGTATTTCTGCGATTGGCTGCCCTTTTGGCAGTAGTGATGACAAGTCTGGCTGTACAGGCTAGGAAACAGGATGTGGGCGGCAAGGTGGTTGACGGCAACGGACAGCCCCTGCCCTTCGTAAACGTGGTGCTGCTGTCACTGCCCGACTCCACGTTCGTGCAGGGAGCCGTGACCGACGAGAATGGCATGTTCAACATTGTCACCCGCCTGAGCGAGCGCCCACAGCAGGGCTTGCTGAAGCTGTCGAGCATAGGCTACGAAACACAGTATGTACCTTTTGAGACGGCTGCCGGGCTCACCATCCAGATGAAGGAAGAGACGCTCACCCTGGGGGGAGTGGTGGTGAAGGGCCAGCTGCCCCAGACCCATGCCAAGGGCGACGCCATGCGCACCACGGTGGCCGGCACCATTCTTGAGAAGGCCGGCACGGTGAGCGATGCCCTGTCGAAGATTCCGTCGGTGGAGGCTGAGCGCGACGGAGCCGTGCGGGTGCTGGGCCGTGGCGATGCCGAGGTCTACATCAACGGCCGGCGGGTGCAGGACGTGAAGGAGCTCTCGCGCCTGCGCTCCGACCAGATACAGCACGTCGACGTGGTGCAGAACCCCGGTGCACGCTATGCCGCCTCCACCAAGGCCGTCGTTCGCATCACCCTGAAGAAGGCGCAGGGCGAGGGACTCAGCTTCCAGGACAGCGCCGAGGGCATGTACCAGTATGGTCATACTTTGACCAACAACCTTGACGTCAACTATCGCACCGGCGGACTCGACGTCACCGCCTCCTTCTGGGCAGGGCGCTATGGTCATGGGAAGTCCTTCCAGGACAATACGCTGACCTACTATGTGGGGAATGACTGCGTCGAGAGTGTCAGTAGCCAGGAGTCGAAGAACATCTGGAAGGGCTGGTCGCCGCAGCTGCAGGTCAACTACATGGTGAACGACAACCACAGCTTCGGCGCCTTCTACAAATACGACCGTCACCCTGATGGCAACTTCAACAGCATGTTCTATACCGACAGCTATGAGAACAGCCGCTTCAAGGAGCGCTCCGAGAGCCATATCACCCAGGATGACATGTTTACGAAGCACATCTTCAATGCCTACTACAACGGCAAGCTGGGCCAGCTGAGCATCGACTTGAACGTTGACGGCCTGTTCGACGACACCCAGTCGCCGGGCAATACTACGGAGAAGACCCTCCCCCAACCCCTCCCTGTAATGGAGGGGAGCGATTACTCTCGTGAGAACGGGAAACATGCAGAAAGGCATTCTGCTCCCCTCCCTCGCAGGGAGGGGCAAGGGGGTGGGTCTGTCGGGGATGTGTCTTTTCGAAGCATCGAGAGCAACACCATCAGCAGCAACAACTTCTGGGCCTCGAAGCTCATCTTCGGCTATCCCGTCTGGAAGGGCAACCTCTCGCTGGGAGGCGAGTACAGCTACAACCACCGCACCGATGCCTACAACTTCATGGCCACCGATGCCGTGCCCGTGAAGACCACCGACACCGAGATCAACGAGCGCTCCTCGGCAGTCTTCGCTGAGTATGGCCGCCAGTACGGCAAGCTCTTCGCCCAAGTGGGGCTGCGCTACGAGCACCTGACCAACGACTACTTCAACTTCGGCACGAAGGAGGACGAGGTATGCCGCGACTATGGCGACTGGTTCCCCACGGCCGTCATCTCCGCCCCTGTCGGCAAGGTGCAGCTGGCACTCTCCTACCGCCGCGACATTGAGCGCCCGCCCTACGCCAACCTGACCAGCTCCACCATTTATATCAACCGCTATACCTATCAGAGCGGCAATCCCTATCTGAGACCCACCTACACCCACAGCCTCGTGCTGAACACGTCCTACAAGTGGATGAACCTGACGCTCGACTATGGCCGCGTGAAAGACGCCGTGACCATGTCCACCGAGCCCTATCCCCGTTCCGCCGACCCCCTCATCAGCCTGGTGCGCCCCGTCAACAGTGAGGAGGACTACGACCGGCTGACGGTGGTGGCCACCGCCCGGCCCACCTTCGGCTGCTGGCATCCCGCATGGACCTTCGTGGCCATGCTCCAGAACTACAAGTCGCCTACGGCCATTGGCGAGCGCATCAGCCTCGGTCGGCCCTGGTTCAACGCTTCGTGGCGCAACACCATCGAGCTGCCTCGCGCCCTTCGGCTGAATGCCGACCTGGAGGGGGCTACAAAGGGCGACTACAACAACTTCCGCATCACGAAGCCACGCATCGTTGCCAGCCTCGGACTGCAGAAGGACTTCAACCTGCGACGGCTTGGCTCGCTCACTGCCGACCTGCGCTGCGTCGACCTCTTCAATACCAACAAGACCGATGCCATCATCTATGGCTATCGCGACCTCATCACCCACAACCCGGCCCGCCGCACCTTCGTGCTCGATGTGACCTGGAAGTTCAACGAGGCCCGCTCGAAGTATCGTGGCTCCGGTGCCGGCGACAAGCAGAAAGCAAGGATATAAGTGAGTTAGGAGTTAGGAGTTAGAGGAACTCCCTAATAACTCCATAATAATTGGCAATGATCTAGTTGTTGGAACAAGAGCAAGGGCATTATAGCTTCCTTATTTAATGAAGAGAAATAGTTGGCTAAAAGTTACAGACCCCACCCCTGCCCCTCCCCTTGAAGGGAGGGGAACTGCTGCCGCCTTGTCCGCCACAGGAGCCCGTAGGCATATTCCCGACCTTTGGTCGCCTACCCGTTGCCTTTCCCCTCCCTTCAAGGGGAGGGGCAGGGGTGGGGTCTCTATCTTTAAAAAACTATAAGTCATGCTACTTTTGTGCCAAGTTCTATATCATTACCTAATAATTTGGTCAGTTCCGCAGTTCTTTGTAATTTTGCGGGCACTAACAGGAAATAGAGCACGTCACAGCGTGCAGACTATGATACAAGAATGAAACACGAAGTCAATCCCAAGGAAACAAGCCGCGCCATGGCCTTCCAGCTCTGGATGAAGTCGCCCATGCCCATGGTGACGCTCACCAAGACCTTCGACGTCACGCGGCTCTGCAAGGTGAGCCGGAGGCGCAGGCTGAAATTCACCATGCTCCTCTGCTGGTGCATCGGCAAGGCAGCCTCAGGCGTAGAGGAGTTCTACCTGCTGCCCCACGACGGGAAGCTCTACCAATACGACCGCATGGCCATCAACGTCATCGCTGAAAACATCAGGGGCGGGCTCAGCTTCTGCGACGTTCCCGTCAGCGACGACCTGGAGCAGTTCAATGCCGACTACATGCATCTCACCGAGACCATCCGCCACACCTGTCAGGACATCCTCGACCATGAAGCCGTCATCGTTGGCACCTCGGCAGTGACGGGCACCACGCTCGACACCATCGTCAACCAGTACAGCGGCACTTTCAACAACCCCTTCCTCGCATGGGGCCGTTACCGCAAGGGCTGGCTGCGCACCACGCTCCCCATCTCCTTCCAGTTCCACCACGCCCAGATGGACGGCTCGCATGCCGCCCGCTTCCTCGAAGAACTGCAGAGAACCATCAATGCCGTAGGGAGATAATAGGGAGATTTTTTACTACCCATATCTTCTTAACATTCGAAACATAAGTTAGATGATACAACTATGACAATCCGTTTAGAACAGCCAACAGATTATCGCGAGGTCGAGAACCTCACGCGCGAGTCATTCTGGAACGTCTACCGTCCCGGATGCACTGAGCACTTTGTGCTCCATCACTATCGCACCAGCCCCGACTTCATCCCCGCCCTTGACCTGGTCATGGAAGAGGACGGCAGGGTGATGGGCCATGTCATGTTTTCAAAGGCCGAGCTACTGGCCGACGGCGGCAGGCGCGTCCCGTCGTGGACCTTCGGCCCCATCAGCATCCACCCCGACTACAAGCGCCAGGGCTACGGCCTGAGGCTCCTGCAGTACGCACTGCAGAAGGCACGTCAGATGGGCGTCGGATTCATCTGCATGGAGGGCAACATCGAGTTCTACAAGCATGCAGGCTTCGGCCTCGCCAGCAAGCTGCACATCCACTATCATGCCGAGCCGGAGGATGCTGTCGTGCCTTACTTCCTCGCCCAGGAGCTCATCCCTGGCTGGCTCCACCACAACGGCGTCACCGAGGCAACCTACTGCCCTCCCAGGGGCTACTTCGTGGCCGACCAGAACCCCGAGGCCTTCGAGGCCTACGAGGCCACCTTCCCCAAGAAGGAAAAAGCCTTCCAGGAAGGGCAGCTGCCACAGTTCTGCCAGAGTTGCGGCATGCCCCTGACCCGAGTTGCCGACTGTGGCACCAATGCCGATGGCAGCACCAGCTTCGACTACTGCCAGTACTGCTACAAGGACGGCCACTTCCTGCAGGACTGCACCATGGACCAGATGATCATGCACTGCGCCCAGTTCGTCAGTGAGGTCAACAAAGGGCTGCCACAGCCCATCACCCGTGAGGAATACATCGGCCAGATGAAGATGTTCTTCCCCCACCTGAAGCGCTGGCGGCAGGAGCAGTAAGAGGTAAGAGGGGAGAGGTAAGAGGGGAGAGAGGAGCAGTAAGAGGTAAGAGGGGAGAGGTAAGAGGTGAGAGAATAGCTTGCACGCCCAGAATAGATAAAATGAAGCGGAGGAACTATCCTCTTACCTCTCCCCTCTTACCTCTCCCCTCTAAAAAAAAACCTCTCCCCTCTAAAAAAAACCTCTCACCTCTCCCCTCTAAATCCTCTTTTGCTTTTTTTAACGCTTGCAGACGCAAGATTTATCCTTTCGGGAGTTCTTCTTATAAAGAACACTAATTTTATTAAGCATTATGAAGAATAGAAAGATGAGGGTTGCCATCATTCTGACCATGATAGCAACAACTGTAGTGACGGGATGCAGCAGTGACAGCCAGGAGCCAGCACCAACAAGCCCCGTCGTGTTACCTTCGGATCTAAAGCTGAACAGCACAGAACTGGCCATGGTGAGCCAGAGCAACGAGTTTGCCTTCAACCTGTTCCGCGAGGCTCAGGATGAGGTGAAGAGCCAAGTGCTATCACCCATCAGCATTACCTTTGCCCTTGGCATGCTCAACAACGGCGCCGCTGGCGAGACGCTGGCGCAGATCAACAGTGTGTTAGGCTTCGCCAATACAGGCGCTGACAGCATCAACAACTTCTGCAACAAGATGCTGAACGTGGCGTCAACGCTCGACCCGCTGACGACGGTGAAGATTGCCAACGCCATCTACCTGAACCAGGGCTATGAGCTGCAGCCAGATTTCGTGCAGAAGGCAAAGCTATACTATGATGCCGACCCTGAGACCCGCGACTTCCGTGATGGCAAGACGATGGACGTCATCAACCAGTGGGCTAGCGACCACACGGAGAATATGATTAAGAAGGTGCTCGACGAAGATTCCTTCAATCCCTATGCCGTCAGCTACCTGCTCAATGCCATCTATTTTAAGGGCAGCTGGGCTAAGAAGTTCGACAAGGCCATGACCATGAAAGAGGCTTTCAACCATGTAGGCTCAACCAAGGAAATGACCTACGTCGACATGATGCGCCAGACTTCAGAATTCGAATATGCCGAGACCGATGACTGCCAAGCCCTCCGGCTCCCCTATGGAAACGGCTCCTTCCAGATGACCGTGCTATTGCCTAAGGGGCAGGCCAACGCCTTGCCAAAGGTGCCTACGGCTGAAGAGTGGCACCAGCTGAACAATAAGATGAGCGCCACGCTTGTTGACGTATCACTACCCCGCCTCGAGACGGATACCGACATCGACCTGAAGCCCATTATGACCCGCCTCGGCATGCCTGACGCCTTTAACGAGAAAAAAGCCGACTTCCGATATTTCTGCAAGGTGCCTGTCTGTATCGAATTGATGAAGCAGGTGGCTAAGATCAAACTCGACGAGGAGGGCACTGAGGCTGCTGCCGTCACTGTCATCGGAATGACATTCACTTCTGTAGGGACAGAGCCAATGCCCGTTGTTTTCCATGCCAACCACCCCTTCCTTTACGTCATCAGTGAAAAGCAGACAGGAACAGTCTTCTTCATCGGGCAATATACAGGCTACTAATCCCACATTGCCGGCTTCAACATGACCATCGCAGGCTTCACCGTGCGTGTCCTCTCCGGCTGTGTTGCCAGCTACGACCCGAAGAATCTGCCCCTCATCCTGGCTTATTGCCAGAAGAAAGGCTGCGAGGTCAAAACGCTGGGGGAAGATAATGGAAGCCAGATGAATGGAGCGTGAATAACAAAATGTGGGTATTTCCAGTATCCATGATGAATATACGTCCTTATCGCGCACGCGCGTTATATTTATGAGCCAAAAGAAAGTGCTACAAGTGCTACTGGCGGTTATAATACACTGAATAACAGTGTTTTGTGGGTGCATATTGATTTTTGGAAAGTGCTACTGGAAAAGCTACCAGTAGGGGTGAGCAACCACCTGCACATTTAGGCATTTTTGTGCAGAAATGAGACATATAGAAAAGCCCGCGCCAGACTTTTCTATATGTTTCATCGTTTTTTTCATGCGGCTCCGACTTTCCAAAAAATGGCGTCGACTTTTTGAAAAACGGCGCCGCCGTTTTAAAAAATCTCGTTGACTTTTTGGAAAATCTCGCCGCCATTTTGTAGATTGGATGGGAAGGTGACTCACTGGTAGCACCTGTAGCATTTCTGGTAGCACTTCTGAGAGGCTAATTTGCACCCGTAAATGTCATAAAATCAGCTAATTACAATCGACAGTAGCACTTGTAGCACTTTTACTCGCGCGATATATACGCGCGCGTAAGAGAAGTAGGGAGAGTATGATTGGCCATGATGCTCTGCACGGTTTTCACGCCTCCATGGTGCACCAAAAAAGAGGGAAGTGTGCTTGCGACACACTTCCCTGATGAAAGTACCCAGAGCCGGGATCGAACCGGCACGCCTTGCGGCATTGGTGTTTGAGA
>CAMNJH010000072.1 GCA_946541275.1 uncultured Prevotellaceae bacterium | reverse complement strand
GCAAAGTTACGAAAAAACGAGAGCAAAACAAAAGAATTCATTCTTTTTTTTGCCGAGTGCACAGGAGTTTCCTTAAGCTAAGCGAAAAACTCACCAGAAAAGGTCTGGGTTACGGAGATAAGGCATTATAGTCATATCAACCGTGATTAACTTTTTTTTGCGCCGATTATTTATTCTTTTTTATAAAAAATTTGTAAATTTGCAATCTTATTCGGAACTAAAAACGTTTAGTTGTGCGCAAGATGCGCCGTAATACATCAAATACTACAGAAAATGAAAAAGATTGCTTTAGTCCTTATGTTGTTGTGTGCCGTGACGATACGGGCACAACAGGTTCCTTCTGGCAGTAAGTGGTACAATGGAAGTGTTATCTACGACGCCACCACACTAGCTGGAGGAAAAATAGAGATGAACGCCATGGCCGAAGGCGAGGAGCTGGGCTTTCTGCTGGTGCCCATGGCCGAGAAAGGTACCTATCGCGTGACCGAAAGCCCGAAAGGCTATCTCATGGAATTCAATGAGGTCACCACTGCCAGGCTGCGCCAGAAAGACGGCTGGGACGTGCTCTGCTTCTATGATGCGAACAAGCAGTTGCTGAGCGCCATGCAGAAGACCAGTCAGGATGACGCCCAGAAAATGAATGTAGCCCAGTTGCTACAGCAGGTGATGGGCCAATACAGCATGAACGGGCAGGAGGTGACTATCAACTGGGAAGTATTCACCGTGGGCGGGGTGACCAAGCCCTTCAAGGTGGAGACTTTCAACGGACTGGCCCTGAATGTCATCACCGTCAAGGACAGCGGCACTGCGCTGGATGGCACTTGGGAAGTGGAGTTCACCAAACCCGGACTGAAGCTGCACCAGATCAACTACTCCGAAGGTGCTTTCATGTGGGACAGAACAGGAAAATCCCTTAACCTGATTGAGTCAGTCCCCAGTGTAGGGCGGTTCTTCTTTGCCAGCACTACACTACTCAATGGCCCACTTGGGCGCTATGACAAATCCCTGCTCCGGCTGATGCGCAATGCCATCATGGCCCGCCACGGCTACACCTTCCAGTCAGCTGACCTCAAGCAGTACTTCGGTGCCGAGCCCTGGTATCATCCAGCCGCCAGCAATAGTGAAGTCAAGCTATCGTTCATAGAAGAGCTGAATGTTGAACTGATCAAGCATCAGGAAGCACAATAACATCAAGGAAAACCAAGTAATATGCATACCATCAAACTATTGACCCTCTGCTCAGTCGTGCTGGTAGCCGTCGGCTGCGCTTCTCACTACCAGATAGCCAGCGTCAGCGGCTCGCGCCTTCTCATTGATAGCCGCTATGACCGCCAGCCCGACGCCAAGGCAGTCGCCTTCCTGGCCCCTTATAAGGAAAAGGTGGATTCCATCATGTGCCCCCTTATGGGCGTTGCCGCGCGCGACATGGATAAGCGCCGTCCTGAGAGCGAAATATCCAATCTCCTCCCCGACATTCTCATGTGGGCAGGCAAGGACTACGGCGAGCATCCTGACTTTGCCGTCTACAACATTGGCGGCATACGTGCTGCCTTGTCAAAGGGCAATGTCACCTATGGCGACATCAACGACATTGCCCCGTTCGAGAACAAGATTGCCTTTACCACCCTCACGGGTGCCAAGGTGCTGGAGCTGTTCCGCCAGATAGCGGCTCGTGGCGGCGAAGGCGTCAGCCACGGTGTGGAGCTGGTCATCACCAGCGACGGCCAGCTGGTGTCGGCCCGCCTGCATGGCAAGGAGATAGACCCGAAGGCAACCTATCGCGCCGTCTCCATCGACTACGTGATACAGGGCAACGACGGCATGAGCGCCTTCAAGGACGGCACCAACCTGGTATCTCCGCAGAACGAGCCTGACAACGCCCGCTTCATCATCATGAACTACTTCAAGGCCATGCATGCTGAAGGCAAGGCCGTCGACGCTCAAGTGGAGGGCCGCATCAAGATTAAGGACTGAAAAAGAAAAACAACACATTATGGCTAACAACAGAAGATATTGGCTCCTGGCCAGCTTGGTGATTATCATTTCCTTTCTGTCGTCCATCCCGGTAGGGGCACAGAAGACGCTGACCATCCTGCACACCAACGACACCCACTCAACCATCCTGCCCCTGAACCCCAATCTGGCCGACACCCTGCTGGCCAATCGCGGAGGCTATCTGCGCCGCATTGCCATGCTTAAGGAAGAGCGGCAGAAAGACCCCGACCTGCTGCTTTTCGACAGTGGCGACTTCTCGCAGGGCTCAGCTTTCTACTCCTTATACCAGGGCGATGTGGAAGTGGGACTGATGAACCAGATGAAGTACGATGCCGTCACGATAGGCAACCACGAGTTCGACTTCGGACTGGAGAACATGACGCGCATCTTCAAACAGGCCAAGTTCCCCATTGTCTGCTCCAACTACGACTTTGCCGACACCGAGCTGAAAGACATCGTCAAGCCCTACATCGTGCTGAAGCGCAAGGGCATCAAAATTGGTGTCTTTGCCCTCTGCCCTCCCCTTGAGGGGTTGGTGTTCACCAAGAACTACGGCCCGTTGCGCTTCCTCGACCCCGTGGAAGTGACCAACCAGATGGTCGACATCCTGCGCCGCCAGAAAAAGTGCGACTACGTCATCTGCATCAGCCATCTGGGTTGGGAGCGCAGTGAGTACCCCGATGAGCAGTTCCTGAAGCAGACGCGAGGTGTCGACCTGGTGCTGGGCGGACATACCCATACCTATTTCACTGAGCTGCAGTATGTGAAGAATGCCGACGGCTTTGCCGTCCCCGTCGACCAGAACGGCAAGCACGCCGCCTTTGTGGGCAAGCTACTCCTGACGTTCAACAAGCAGTAAGCCCATGAAGAGTCCGGCCCTCTCCTTCCTCTCCCTGCTGCTGTTGTCCTCAGCCCTGACGGCCGAGGCCAAGTCCGTGCAGAACGAGCCATCAGCGCTGAACGACCGTGAGTTCAGCCACTATTGGCGAGTGGAATCAGAATCGCCCGACTATCGCGTCACCTTTCAGGGCGACACCTGCGAGCTGCTGGCTCCAAAGGGGCTGACACTGTGGCGTAAGCAGAAGATGAAGGCCGACTGCGCTGTGGAGTACGACGTGCAACTGGTGGTCGAGAACAGCACTGACCGCCTCAGCGACATGAACTGCTTCTGGCTGGCCAGCGACCCTGGTGCTAAAAGCCTTTGGACACGAGCCTCCTGGCGCAGTGGCATCTTTGCCCGCTGCTATACGTTGCAGATGTATTACCTGGGCTATGGCGGCAACTATAACACCACCACCCGTTTCCGTCGCTACACAGGCGACGCCCTTGGTGTCGACAGCGCCAGCCACCGGCCTGCCATCCTCACCGAGTACACCGACTCTGCCCACCTGCTGCGCCCCAACCATTGGTACCACGTGAAAGTGCAGACCGTGCAGGGCCGTACCGAGATGTGGGTCGACGGTGAGCGCATTGTCAGCTATCTCGACCCCGAGCCGCTCAGCGAGGGCTGGTTCGGTTTCCGCACCACCCTGTCCCGCTGTCGCATCACCCACTTCCGCAGCTACCCCGTGAAACCCTTCACAGCGCAAGAGGGCATTCCCCTTCACTGGATAGGCGTCGACACCATTTCGCCCTACACCACGGCACTCATCTTCGGCCTCCCCTTTGCCCCTGGCGAGCTGAACGACGTCGACCGGCTGGCACTGACTGCGAACACGCCTTCTGAAGCCTGGGTGACCGCCCGCTGGCCCGACGGCTCGGTGAAGTGGGCCGGCATGTCAGCCGTGTCAAAGACGGGAAAGGAGCTGCGCGTCGTCCTGGCAGATAAGAAGCGAAAAGCCGAGTCTTTCGTCAGGGAGACTGCCGACGAGTACATCGTAGGTAGCAGCGGCATCTTCACCCACATTCCCAAGCGCGGCTCGTGCATCATCGACAGCATCATCATGCGAGGCCACCGCGTAGTGGGCAGTGCCCAGCTCGTGGCCACCACCAGCGACAAGTCATTCACGGGTATCATCGACGACGTCGTGCTCGAGCATAGCGGCAACGAGCTTACCGTGGTGCGCATCAGCGGCAAGCACGAGGAGTGGCTGCCATTCACCGTTCGCCTCTACATCTTCAACCGTTGCCGACAAATCAAGCTTGTCCACACCTTCATCTACGACGGCGACGAGCAGCGCGACTTCATCACCTCGCTCGGTATCCGCTTCAACGTGCCCATGCGGCTGGAACCTTACAACCGCCACGTGGCTTTCGCCACCAGTCCCCCAAAAGGAAGAAGCACTTGCGGCGTCTGGGCTGAGTCGGTGCAGCCCCTCGACGGGCGGCGCCCATTGACCAACCGCCAGGCCCAGCAGGCGCAACGCGACGGCAGGCGCTTACCGGCCTACAGCAACATGCACCCCGCCGACCAGTACCTCGTCGACCATTGGGCAGCATGGGACGGCTACCGGCTGTCGCAGCTCACCGACAACAGTTTTTCTATTCGCAAGCGCGCCACCTCACAATCGCCCTGGATAGGGACCTTCACTGGCCAACGCGCGCCGGGCTATGTATTCGTGGGCGACACGGAAGGCGGCCTTGGCGTCTTCATGCAAGACTTCTGGCAGTCCTATCCTTCCACCATTCAGATTGACCATGCCCGCAGCGACGAGGCGCAGCTGACCATGTACATGTGGAGCCCCGAGGCTGAGCCGATGAACCTGTGCCACTATGACACCATTGCCCACGACCTGCTGGCCAGCTACGAGGATGTACAGGAAGGACTCTCAACGCCCTATGGCATAGGCCGCACCACCACCTTCTGGCTGGAGCCAAATCCCGACTACCCAGGCCAGCAGCTCTTCGCTCTGCAGGCACAACTACTCTATGACGATCCGCGCGTGCTGCCAACCCCCGAATACCTGCACCAGAAGCGGGCCTTCGGCGTGTGGAGTCTGCCAGAAGAAACGAGAAATGAACAGATTGAGCAGCGTCTCAACCTGTATCTGGACTACTACCGCGACGCCATAGACCAGCATAAGTGGTACGGTTTCTGGAACTATGGCGACCTGATGCACGCCTACGACCCCGTGCGTCACTCCTGGCGCTACGACGTGGGCGGCTATGCCTGGGACAACACTGAGCTGGCCACGCCTATGTGGCTCTGGTACTCGTTCCTGCGTACGGGCCGCACCGACGTGTGGCGCATGGCCGAGGCCATGACACGCCATAACAGCGAGGTGGACACCTACCACCTGGGGCCACTGGCCCCGCTGGGCTCGCGCCATAACGTCAGCCATTGGGGCTGCGGAGCCAAGGAGGCGCGCATCTCGCAGTCGGCGTTCCTCCGTTTCTACTACTATTTGACGGGGGGCGACGAGCGCCTGGGCGACCTGATGCACGCGCAGACCGACGCCGATACGCTGCTCTACCACCTGGACCCCATGCGCCTGGCCGAGCCCCGCGAGAAGTACCCCTGCACGGCTCCTGCCCGCTTGCGTCTGGGCCCCGATTGGCTGGCTTATGCCGGCAACTGGATGACGGAGTGGGAACGTACGGGCAACCAGCTGTACCGCAACAAGATTCTCACCGGCATGCAGAGCATTGCCGCCCTACCCAACGGCCTGTTCACAGGCAACAAGGCCCTAGGCTACTATCCCGACACGGGGCGCATCACCTACGAAGGACCTTCCAGCCGCCTCAACACCAACCATCTGGCCACCATCATGGGCGGCTTCGAGGTGATGAACGAGCTGCTCGACTTAACGGAACACGGGCAGGAACATTCCTCTTTACCCATTCCTCATTCCTCATTCAAACAGGTGTGGCTCGACCATGCCCTGCGCTACAAACAGCTGGCACGCGACGTTTCGGGAAATCGTTTCCCCGTGCGCCGCCTGCAAGCCTATGCCGCCTGGCAGACGCGTTCGCCACAGCTGGCACAACAGGCCTGGACTGACCTTTGGGGCCGCATTGAGCACGAAGCCGCACCACAGCTTTGCATTGACCACATCGTGCCGCCTCTTGTTCCTGCACCCATTGATGAGTGGAACGGCCTCACCACCAACGATGCAGCCCTATGGAGTCTTGATGCCATCTACATGCTGGAAACCATTGCCCCCTGACCCATTACTCGACTAATGGCTTCGCGCACGCGCGTTAATAAGGGGGAAAAACGATGTGCTACAACTGCTACTAGCGAACATAGCCATTTGATTACAAGCATATTACGGGTGCATGAACGCCTACGCGGAAATGCTACCGATAATGCTACTGGCGCAACGTTCGTTCACCTGCGCACAATGGCCTTTTTGTGCAATAATGAGACATATAGAAAAGTCGCGCACCATTTTTCTATATGTCTCATTGACTCATTTTTGAAATGGCGGCGACTTTTTTTCACAGGAGGCCGACTTTTCCCAAAACGGCGGCGACTTTTTGAAAAACGGCGGCGCCGTTTTGAAAAATCTCGTTGACTTTTTTCCGTGCGGCATCCTCTTTTGGCAGCGGTAGCACCTGTAGCATTTTCGGTAGCACGAACCGAGGATGAATATGCACCCGTACAGCACTATTTATCAGGAAGTTAAGTCGGTCGGTAGCACTTGTAGCACCATATTCTCGCGCATTTATTACGCGCGCACGCGAAAGACGGTCACTAAAAATGAATCAGTCAGCCCGAATCCTCACAGATTCGGGCTGACTGATAATTAAGTCGCAGCACTTATGCTCCTGAAGAAAACACGCTACTCCTGACAGGCGAACGAGGGCCTGTCTTCATCCACGCCCTGTGCTTTCAGCGGAAAAGTTATTTCTTGATGCGATAGAGACGGAACGACATGGCGGGCAGCTCATCGTTGAGCACCGTGGCCTTCTTGTCGGCAGAGCATACCACGCTGCCTGGCTGCGGAACAATCTTCTCAGGCATGTCCAGGGTGTTCTCCTCGTCCAGTGAGCCATTGCAGACCAGAGTCAGCGTCTGTGCCGTGCGCTCACCCTTCATGCCTTGCAGGTTGACCAGGATGGGCTCAGGCTTCTTCGACGTGTTCACCACCTTGATGATGACCTCGCCCGTGGCAGCGTCGAAGACTGACGAGGCAAAGAGGCCGTTCTGCCCCTCCTGTCCGGCCACGGGCACGCCCTTCTTCTGGTTGGCGGTGGGGGTGGTGAGCTGCAGCACGTTAGTGCCCTTGTTCATGGCATACATCTGCTGCACATAGTAGCTGACCGACTTGAACGAACGCAGATTGTCGAACCAGATGGCATCAGGACGCCACTGCCAGCCTTCCACATGGGCGAAAAGGGGAGCATAGGTGGCCATGTGCACAATGTCGGCATTGCGCTCAATGCCCGTCATGTGGGCAGCCTCATAGAGTGATGTCTCAAAGTGGTTCCACTTCTTGCCTCGTCCGTGGCAGGCATACTCGCCGGCGAAGACACGGGGACCCTTGCGGTCGTAGGAGTCGTAGCGCAGTCCGTGGCTGAGGAACCACTGCTCGTTGCGGTAGTAGTGCTCGTCATAAAGGTCCACCTTCAGCTCCTTCATGCGGGGCTGCAGCAGGTCGAAGTCCCAGCCTTCTGAGTTGGGGCCTGTGGTGCCTATGAGCTTCAGCTGCGGGTACTTGGCGCGCAGGGCATCGCTGAACTTCTTCAGGCGCTCAGTGAACACGGGGCCGAATCCGCCGTGGGCTTCGTCGTAGTCCCACTGCTCATTGCCCACACCCAGGAATTTCAGGTTGAAGGGCTCGGGGTGGCCCATGTCAGCGCGCACCTTACCCCACTTGGAGTCGACGGGGCCATTGGCAAACTCCACCAGGTCGAGGGCATCCTGAATGTACTCGTCCAACTGGTCCACAGGGACGTGCACGCCGGGCTTGGTGGGATCGGGGTTCTGGAACTGGCAGCTCAGTCCGCAGGAGATGACGGGCAGGGCTTCGCAACCGAAGTCCTCGCACAGCTGGAAGAACTCAAAGAATCCCAGTCCGTAGCTCTGGAAGTAGTCAGGGAAGAAGCGATGTCCGAAAGTGTAGTGCCAGCGGTTCTCGTTCAGCGGGCGGTTCTCCACGGGCCCCACGGTGTTCTTCCAGTTATAGCGCGTGGCCAGGTCGGTGCCCTCCACAATGCATCCGCCGGGGAAGCGGAACACGCCGGGGTGCATGTCGGCCAGGGCCTGGGCCAAGTCGCGCCGCATGCCGTTCTCACGCCCCTTCCAGGTGTCGGTGGGGAACAACGAGATGTGCTCCACGTCGGTCACGGCCATGGCATTACGCCCGTCTTGGCGCAGGAAGATGCGCAGGGCCCCCTTCAGCTCGGTGCGTGGCGACTTGATTTCAGTAGTGTACTTCTTCCATTCCTTGCCGCTGACTTTCACACGGGCCGTGGCAAACTCCTGGTGCTCGCCCATGGTGTCGTTGTCCACCAGGCGCACCTCAAGTACTGACTGTCCGCCCTCTGGGCAGCGGGCCCATACGGAGAAGCGGTAGGTGGCATCACGCATGGTGGAGATGCCGAAGAAGCCCTCGTTCTCCAGACCCGTGAACTTGTCGTTGTGGCCTGAGTAGCTGAGACGCACATAGTGGGGGTTACGCTCGAAGGGTCCGTCGTTGCGCACCTCGAACTTGCCATAGGCCCGCCACCCCATCAGGTGCTGTGGGAACTCGAACGAGCGGTTCTTCACCATCTCTGCATACAGGCCGCCATCGGCCGCATAGTTGATGTCTTCAAAGAAGATGCCATACATGGTGGACTGCACAGGAGCCCCCAGTTTCTTCGTGTCAACGTTCATCACCGTCTGGGCCTGAGCCGAAAGCGCGCCCATAAGTGCCAAGGTGCAAAAAAAAGTCTTTAGTTTCATTGGAACAATTTGATTGATGTTAGTAATGATGATGCAAAATTAGTTAAAAAAACATTATTATGCAAGAGAAAACAAAATAAAAGTATTACTTTTGTATTCCTTTAACTTCTTAACAAGTGTCAGTGTCCTAAATATGAAGAAAATACTTATAGCCGAAGACAACGACAGCAACTACCTCCTGATGACCTACTTGCTGAAAGGCCATTACACCCTGGAGCGTGCTCGCGACGGCGTGGAGGCGGTGATGCTGACCAGGCGCAACAAGTATGACCTGGTGCTGATGGACTTGAAGATGCCCCGCATGGACGGGCTGGAGGCCACGCGTCAGATCAAGTTGTTCAGGCCCGAGCTGCCCGTGGTGGCACTGACCGCCAATGTGTTTGAAGTTGACCGTAAGGAGGCCGTGGAAGCGGGCTGCGCAGAGTTCCTGACCAAGCCCATCACAGCGGAAGTATGCATAGCCACCATTGAGAAGTTTACCAGATAGCGACCTGCAGAGCACATCCACAAGACACGAGAGTGTGTCAACATTGAACCCCGAAGGTTGGAAATACTTTCGGGGTTCATGATTCTAAATCAGATGGCTTAGCCTTAATACTTTAAAATCAGATATTGGAAGGGAGAGAGGGCGATGGTCTTTTCCAGTTTGATGTCTTTGTCTGCCATCCTATCCTTTGCTCCGTGGCCAATCCATTCTTCCGGAATCTGAGCCGTTTTCTCCTCGTTACGGACATTGACAAGCACGAGGAAGCGCTCATTGCCGTCAGTCTTTTCAAACACCAGCACATCAGGGTCTGGGTAAGTCGTCAGCTCTCCTTTGCGCAGTGCAGGATGCTCATTGTACAGTCCAATCAGTTCTTTGTATTCTTTGTAAATCTCGGGTTTGGCACTCCAGTCCACGGGAACATACTTGAAGAAATTGATAGGCTCAGGATACCCCACCTCCTGCGAACCATAGATGAGAGCGCCGCCGTGTGGGAAGATACTGGCCACATAGGCAGCCATGGCTCCACGGTCGTTGGTGAACTGAACGCAAGGCTCTTTCTCGGTGGCATGGTCGTGGTTGGTGGTGAAGCGCAGTTTTACTTTCCCTGCAGGCAGGCTGTCATACTCGGCCTTGTCGGCTGCTATCAGGTTTGATGCGGGTGCACCATCAAACACATTGACCAATGAGTCCTTGTAATCCCAGCCATAGTTCATATCGAAACCGCCAATGGTGAAGTTGTCCGGACGCTTGCCTTCAGCCAGCATCACAATCTTTCTGTTGCCAGCAGCGGCACGAAGCTGGTCGATGGCATCCTTCCAGAAGTCTGCCGGCACACCATCGGCCACATCGCAGCGGAAGCCATCGATGCCCACTTCGACAATCCAGAACTTCATGGCGTCAATCATCGCCTTCCTCATTTCCTCATTGTCATAATTCAGGTCGGCCACGTCGTACCAATCCCAGGGACGGGGATGAATGATGGTGTCGGTCTTCTCGTCGTGGGTATACCAGTCGGGATGGTCTTTCACCCAGGGATGGTCCCAGGCCGTATGATTGGCCACCCAGTCGAGAATAATGCCCATGCCTTTCTCATGACACGTGCTGACCAGCTTCTTGAAGTCATCGATGGTACCGAATTCCGGGGCAATGGCTCTGTAGTCGCTGATGCAGTAGGGCGAGTTCTTTCCTTTCTCTATGCCGATGGGATAGATGGGCATCACCCACATGACATTGACGCCCAAATCGCGGATGGAGTCAATACGGCTGGCCACCGCATTGAGAGAGTTTTCAGGAGCGAACACACGGGGGTTCACCTGATACATGGCTATGTCAGCGACAGCAGGCATTTCAAAGGCAGATTTCTTTTCCTTTGGCGGCTCGCACGACACGGCAACTGCTAAGATGGAGATGAATAGAAGAAGCTTTTTCATACAAATTAAAACATAATAAAATAATCGTTGCAAAAGTAAGAAAAAAGGACAACTGAGGCCTTCTGGATTGCAATAAAACTGAACACAACGTTGTGCAAACGATTAACCAAAGAGCATCTGCTGCCAAAGCATTCATGTCAGCAGATGACATGTAGAGAGAGGAAAAAAAAGAGGAGGGCGTGCTCACTTTGAACCGCCCTCCTGCTGTGTTATTTGGTCTGTATGACCAGGTATTTACTGGTGCTCCAGAACTTCTGGCTGTCAGTAATGTAGAGGGTATATACCTTGTTGGCATCCTTCTCCAGGCGATAGGAGCCGGCAGGGTGAGTGGTCAGTATTTCGGCCTTCTTGGAGTTGAGGTTGATTTGTGCCACCTGCCTGATGTCAATCTCGGTGAAGTAGGAAGCATCGAAGTCGCCCTCCAGCACCTTGCCGCTCTTCAGGATGTTATGGCTTTTCAGCTCACTCTTGGAGCCGGTGCAGTACCAGGCGGCATTGAGCTGCCGGTCCTGTCGGTTGATGACGCGGTCCTGGTCCTGATTCTGCATCTGCTGGGTGGTGAGGTCCTCGTTGAGCTGTCCCAGCTGCTCGTCCAGCTCGGCAATGCGTATATTCTTGGCCTCCAGCTCCTTGCGCAGCTGCTGCACCTCGCTATTCTTCTGCTCCAGCTGGGCGGTGAGGTTGTCCACCAGTCGCTGCAACTGCTGGTTCTTGTCGCCCGTCTCACGCAGGCGTGCACGCAGTTTTTCAATGAGCTCGGCGTTCTGGGCCATGGTCTCCTGAATGTACTGCATGTCCTCCTTGATGCGTTCGCGAGCGTTGGCCCCCTCGCCACGCCGGTCGATGGTCAGTCGGCCCTGTGCCTCGTTGATTTCGCGGAAGCCATCCTCTATATCTCCCAGGGTGGCCAGCAGCTCGTCCTGTTCCCGGCGCAACTGGTCGTTCTCTTCTGTCAATGCCTTGATGGAGTCGTTCAGCGCGTTCTCGCCGTCGCTGCTTCTGCCACCGTTCTCACCGCAGCCGCACACCATGGCGGCCAGCAGTACCATTAAGAAACTTTTTCTCATAGTCATATGTGTTAATACATCGTTATTCTTTTCCATCCACGATGAGCACAAATTCGCCCCTTGGCTCCGTCTGCGTGAAGTGCTCCACCAGTTCCTGCAGCGTGCCACGCACGCACTCCTCGTGCACCTTCGATATTTCCCTGCATGCCGCGGCGCGGCGCTCGCTCCCAAAGGCCTCGGCCAGCTGCTGTAGGGTCTTCAGCACCCTGTAGGGCGATTCATAGAACACCATCGTGCGCTCCTCCTGGCACAAGGCGGCAATGCGGCTCTGGCGGCCTTTCTTCTGCGGCAGGAAGCCCTCGAACACAAAGCGGTCGCAGGGCAGTCCGCTGCTCACCAGGGCGGGCACGAAGGCCGTGGCACCGGGCAGTGTCTGCACCTCAATGCCGGCCTTGACAGCCTCGCGCACCAGGAAGAACCCCGGGTCGCTGATGCCCGGCGTGCCGGCATCGCTGATGAGAGCCACGTTCTGCCCCGCCAGCAGGCGCTCGACGACCGAAGCCGACGTGCCATGCTCGTTGAACTTATGGTGCGACAGCAACGTCTGCCTGATGTCGAAATGCTTCAGCAGCACCCCCGACGTGCGGGTGTCCTCGGCCAGCACCAGGTCCACTTCCTTCAGCGTGCGGATGGCCCGCAGCGTCATATCCTCCATGTTGCCCACTGGAGTGGGGACAATATACAGTATGCCCATATTCGCCGGCAAAATTACGCAAAAGTTAGGAGTTAGTACACGGAAGCCAGGTTTTAAATCGCCTCATTTAACTTTTTTTATCCATACGCCACCAAAAAAACTCCCTGCCACTACAAGCAAACTCCCAACTTATTTGTACCTTTGCAGGCAAAATGATGGAAAACTTGACAGGTGAAGCACATCGCCCCGGCAGAATTGAGGTGGTGTGCGGTTCGATGTTTTCGGGCAAGACCGAGGAGCTCATCCGGCGCATGCGCCGCGCCCAGTTTGCCCGTCAGCGGGTGGAGATATTCAAGCCCGCCATTGACGTGCGCTACTCCGACGAGGACGTGGTGAGCCATGACCAGAAGCACATCAAGTCCACCCCCATCGAGTCGTCGTCCAGCATTCTGCTGCTGGCAGAAGACATTGAGGTGGTGGGCATTGACGAGGCCCAGTTCTTCGACATGGGCATTGTCGAGGTGTGCAATCAGCTGGCCAACAAGGGCGTGCGCGTCATCGTGGCAGGCCTCGACATGGACTTCAAGGGCGTGCCCTTCGGCCCCATGCCAGCCCTCTGCGCCATTGCCGACGATGTGACCAAGGTGCACGCCATCTGCGTGCGTTGCGGTGCCCTGGCCTACGTCAGCCACCGCAAGGTGTCGTCCAGTAAGCGCGTGCTGCTGGGCGAGATGCAGGAATACGAGCCCCTGTGCAGGGAGTGCTACCAGAAAGCCCTGCAGGAACAGCCTTCACCCAACACACTATAAACCGCTCCCTATATGCTGACTTACGAAAAAACCATTACCTTCGACACCTTCGTACGCTGGTTGGGCTATGGTCTGCTGGTGGTAGGCGTCTTCCTGTTCCTGTACTATCTGAGCGGGGTGCTCCTTCCCTTTGCCGTGGGTTGGCTGCTGGCCTATCTGCTCCATCCGGCAGTGAAGTTCGTGCAGTTCAAGATGCGCGTAAGGAACCGCGTGCTCAGCATCATCATCACGCTCATCGTCGTGCTCATCGTCGTGGTGGGCGTGCTGTGGCTCATCATTCCGCCCATGATAGGGCAGTTTGAGAAGCTGGGCCAGCTGGCCTCGAACTATATTCAGCAGAAGGCCAACGTGGGCAGCGTGCCCGAGGCCATTCGCCTGTGGACCGACAAGAACCGCGAGAACATCGACATGTTCCTGCACAGCAGCGAGTTCCGCGAGGGACTGAAATCGCTGGTGCCCAACATCTTCCAGGCCGTGGGCAAGACGGCCAACATCATCATCAGCATCATCGGCTCGCTCATCGCCCTGCTCTACATGTTCTTCATCCTCATGGACTACGACTATCTGACCAAGGCCTGGGTGAAACTGTTCCCCAAGAAGAGCCGCCCCTTCTGGAACGAGCTGGCCAGCGACGCTGAGCGCGCCCTGAGCAACTACATACGCGGCCAGGGCACGGTGGCGCTCATCATGGGCATCCTGTTCTGCATCGGCTTCACCATCATCGACTTCCCCATGGCCA
>CAMNJH010000071.1 GCA_946541275.1 uncultured Prevotellaceae bacterium | reverse complement strand
GAGAGATAAATAATTAATATTTAATTAATCGTCCAACTTTTCGGGGTCACATCACCCCTGCCCCTCCCCTTGAAGGGAGGGGAAAGGCAACGGGTAGGCGACCAAAGGTCGGGAATATGCCTACGGGCTCCTGTGGCGGACAAGGCGGCAGCAGTTCCCCTCCCTTCAAGGGGAGGGGCAGGGGTGGGGTCTGTAACTTTTTAGCCAACTATTTCTCTTCATAAATAAGGAAGCTATAATGACCTTGCTCTTGTGCCAACAACTATATTATTTCCAAAAATAATTATTGCGAGAGGTAACACAAAATAATCAAAACTGTAATTGGAGCAAAATTGATGTCTGGTTTTAGTAAAAATTGTTTTGTTGTTTAAAAATAAAATCGTATCTTTGCAAAATAAAAACACTATGAGAGCAGTCATACAGAGAGTACAACATGCAAGCGTAACTATAGACGGTCATTTAAACTCATCCATCGGTTCAGGATTCCTCATTCTACTAGGAGTATGTGAAGAAGACAACACGGAAGATGTAGACTGGCTTGTACGTAAAGTAGCTGCGCTGCGCGTGTTTGATGACGAGCAACACGTGATGAACCTCAGCATTATGGACACTGGTGGTGAATGCATGGTAGTCAGCCAATTCACGCTATACGCTTCCTATAAGAAAGGCAATCGGCCATCATGGCTCAGAGCTGCCCGACACGAAGTAAGCATCCCTCTTTATGAGTGCTTCTGCGAGAAGCTGTCGAAGGCACTGGGAAAACCAGTAAAGACGGGTGTATTTGGCGCTGACATGAAGGTGGAACTTCTCAACGACGGACCTGTCACCATCTGTATGGACACAAAAAACAAAGAATAAAGTGCAATAGCACCATTCATCAGAAAAAAACTAGAAAATATGACAATTGAAGAAGCGCAAATAGCTGTAGACCAGTGGATTAAGAAATATGGTGTCCGCTATTTTTCAGAATTAACCAACATGGCAGTTCTCACCGAGGAAGTGGGCGAACTGGCACGTGTGATAGCCAGAAAATATGGTGATCAAAGCTTCAAGCCTGGAGAGAAAGACAACCTTGGTGAAGAGATGGCCGATGTGTTGTGGGTTCTACTCTGCCTGGCCAACCAGACTGGCGTAGACTTAACCGAAGAGCTACAGAAAAGCATTGAGAAGAAGACAAACCGCGACTCCTTGCGCCACATAGCCAATCCCAAACTTATGGCGTAAGAAAGGCTTTAAAAGGGTTCAAAAGCAATTATTGAAAACAATCATTTACAAACAATAAAGAAAAGAGTATGGAAGAAAAAACTAACCCAGTAAATGCAGGCGGGAAGAAAGGCGCTCAAGCTCTGCCCATCAGCAAGATTGAAGAGGCATTGAAGAAGTATAACCTCGACATCACCGACGAGGAAGTGCAAGCCGCTGTGAGGAAAATCATAACCGAAAAAGTGCACGAGAACGACAACTTAGAGGTAAAGAAATTCCTTATGGGAAGCGTAGAACTGACCACACTGAAAACCACTGACAGCGACACGAGCGTGATGGCTTTCACAGAGAAAGTAAACCAGTTCGAAGAAGCCTACCCCACCCTACCCCATGTTGCTACTATCTGCGTATATCCTCGCTTCGCACGCACGGTGGCAGAGACACTTGAGGTGGAAGGTGTTGAGATAGCATGCGTCAGCGGATCGTTTCCCAGCAGCCAATCAATCATTGAAGTCAAAACGGTGGAGACCGCCCTGGCCATCAAAGACGGCGCTACCGAGATTGACATTGTACAGCCTGTAGGTGCCTTCCTGGAAGGCGACTACGAGACTGTTATAGACGAGATTCAGCAGCAAAAGGAGGCATGCGGTGAGCACGACATGAAGGTAATTCTGGAGACAGGATGCCTGAAAACCGCGAAGAACATCAAGATTGCCTCACTGCTGGCCATGTATGGCGGCGCTGACTATATCAAGACCAGCACTGGAAAACTGGAACCAGCAGCTACCCCAGAAGCCGCTTACGTGATGTGCCAGGCCATCAAGGAATACTACGACCAGACGGGTATCCAAATAGGTTTTAAGCCCGCTGGTGGTCTTAATTCCGTCATGGACGCACTGATTTACTACACCATCGTGAAGGAAGTTCTGGGCGAAAAATGGCTCACCAACAAGTGGTTACGCCTGGGCACCAGCCGACTGGCCAACCTCCTGCTGAGCGAAGTCATAGGAGAAGAGACAAAATTCTTCTAAGAATCCGTAAGGATTAATAATGACGTTTCATTACATAGTCGAGATAGGTGATGAGCGCATCACGTATCTCGGCTTTTTTCACGCTTTCATGAATATATACCATGCTACGGTCATAGAATTCCTGCATGCACTGCTCGGCATAATCAATACCACCCTGCTGCTTGGTATACTCCACTAAAACCGCGATTTCATCGTTGTTGATAGTACCCGACTTCACCTTTTTTGCCAGGTTCACCATCGACTCAAACGGTGACTTCTTCAGACAATAAAGGACCGGAAGAGTAAGCTTTCCCTCGGCCATATCATTGCCTGTGGGCTTACCTATCTCGCGCGAATCGTAATAGTCAAAAATATCATCGCGTATCTGGAACATCATACCCAGGGTCTCGCCGAACCTGCGGGCCTTCTCGGTCTCGCTGGCAGAGGCTCCTACAGAGAGGCAGCCCAGCACAGCACATGACTCAAAGAGCGAAGCTGTTTTCCGGTGAATGACATCAAAATAAACCTGTTCTGAGAAATCAGGATTCTGGATAGCCGAGAGCTGGAGTATCTCTCCGGCTGCCAGCGTGCGTCCTAGTTGAGAAAGGTTTTCAACTATTTGTCGGTTACCCGTCAATGATACATGCAACAGCGCAGTAGACAAAATATAATCGCCAACCAGCACAGCCACCTTGTTATTAAAAGTAGCATTTACAGAAGGCTGTCCACGCCGCTCGCCACTCTCGTCAACCACGTCGTCGTGAACAAGCGACGCAGTATGAAGTAGTTCCAAACCAATGGCTGCATTCTGGGTGACTTCGTTGATTTCGCCGTAATTCTTGGCCATCAGCAAAGTAAGCAAAGGGCGCATGCGCTTTCCGCCACGCTGACGAATATGAGTAAGGGCATTGCCTAACAGACCCTCATCATGACTCATGGCCAGGTTAAACCTCTCTACAAAAGCAGCATATTCGTGCTCTATTGGACGTTTGATTTGACTTAAAGAATCCATGGTTCAAAAAATTTGTGACAAAATTAATGAAAATATCTGATTATTGAGAATTTTTTTAGTAATTTTACACCAAAATTCTATAATCACATGGAAAAACTATTCCTTCTCGACGCTTATGCGCTTATCTACCGCTCATATTATGCCTTTATCAAGAATCCACGCATCAACTCAAAAGGCCTGAACACGAGTGCCGTCATTGGCTTTGTCAACACCCTGCAGGAAGTGATTGACAAGGAACAACCAAAATACCTGGGCGTGGCCTTCGACCCTCATGGGCCCACCTTCCGCAGCAAGGCGTTCCCTGCCTACAAAGCGCAGCGCGAGGCTACTCCTGAGGATATCCGCCGTGCCGTACCCATCATCAAGGAACTGCTCGAGGCCTATCGCATACCTGTACTGCAAATAGATGGTTACGAGGCTGATGATGTCATAGGTACCTTAGCAAGAAAAGCCGATTCCATCGACGATTTGCAAACTTATATGCTCACCCCCGACAAAGACTATGGCCAACTGGTCAGTGAGCATGTCAACATTTATCGTCCTCGTCATGGAGGTGGCTATGAGGTGATGGGCCCGAAGGAGGTATGCCAGAAATATGACATCGCCTACCCTACTCAGGTCATCGACCTGTTGGCGCTGATGGGTGACTCGGCCGACAACTTCCCGGGCTGTCCCGGTGTGGGAGAAAAAACCGCCGCCAAACTCATCAGCGAGTTCGGAAGCGTGGAGGAGCTGCTCAACAAAACAGAACAGCTTAAAGGTGCACTAAAGAAAAAAGTGGAAGAACATGTTGACGACATTCGTATGTCGTACTTCCTGGCTACCATCAAAACGGATGTGCCCGTCGACCTGAATCTGGAACAGCTAACCATGGAGGAACCTGACAAGGAAAAATTGGGTCAGCTCTTCGAAGAATTGGAGTTCAAACAGCTGGCAGACCGAATTCTTAAAAAAACAGAAAATAAAACAAAAAACCAAAATCAGCAGCTCTCGCTCTTTGAAAATTTCGCAACCGAGGACACAGGTGCTGAAAAATTTTCGAGTTTTGAGACCATTAAAACCATTGCTCACAACTACAAACTCGTTGAAAATGAGGAAGAAATGCGTGAACTTTGTGATTTTTTTAGGACAAATGATTTTCTCAGTCTAGACACTGAGACCACTTCAACACAAGCCATCGATGCAGAATTGGTCGGTTTGAGCTTCTCCGTTGAGGAACATAAAGCTTTTTATGTACCCATTCCGGCTAATCGTGAAGAAGCGTTGCAAATTGTTAATATCTTTAAACCCATTTATGAAGACCCCAAAATTTTAAAGATCGGGCAGAACCTGAAATACGATTTAGAAGTTTTAAGAAATTATAACATCCGATTACAAGGACCCATGTGGGACACCATGATAGCCCATTATCTCATCCAACCGGAGCTGCGCCACAATATGGACTACATGGCCGAGACCTATCTGGGATACCAGACGGTTCACATTGATGAGCTCATTGGTCCAAAGGGAAAGAACCAGCGCTCCATGCGCGACCTCTCCCCCACCCTGGTCTATGAGTATGCCTGCGAAGATGCCGACATCACACTGCAACTGAAAAACCGACTGGAACCAGAGCTGAAGAAGCACGAATGTGAAAAGCTGTTCTATGACATTGAGATGCCCCTGATGCCGGTGCTGGCCGAGATGGAGATGAATGGCGTGGTGCTTGACACAGAATCTCTGCAACAAACATCAAAAGATTTGACAGCTCGCATGAATGAGATTGAAGCCCGCATTTATGAGCTGGCAGGCGAACAGTTCAACATCTCTTCACCAAAACAGGTTGGCGACATTCTGTTTGCCAAAATGAAGATTGTGGAGAAGCCGAAGAAGACAAAAACGGGACAGTTCGTCACTAGTGAGGAAGTGCTGACACAATTACAAGGAAAGCATGAAATTGTAGCTGACATACTGTCTTTCAGAGGATTAAAAAAGCTCCTTTCCACGTATGTGGACAATCTTCCATCACTAATCAACCAGCGCACAGGGCATATACACACCTCCTTCAACCAATGCGTCACCGCCACTGGCCGACTCAGCTCTTCAGATCCAAATCTACAGAACATTCCCGTCAGGGGCGAGGACGGTAAGGAGATTCGCAAAGCCTTTGTCCCAGAGCCTGGTTGTCAATTCTTTTCAGCAGACTACAGCCAGATAGAACTGCGTGTGATGGCCCACTTGAGCGGCGACGAACAAATGATTCGCGTATTCACCGAGGGTCACGATCTGCACGCCGCCACGGCATCAACCATCTACAAGAAGCCTATTGACGAGGTAACCCGCGACGAACGCACCAAGTCGAAACGGGCCAACTTCGGCATCATTTATGGCATTACCGTCTTCGGACTGGCCGAGCGCCTGGATATTAGTCGTGACGAGGCCAAGCAGCTCATTGACGGTTTCTTCGTGACCTTCCCCAAGGTGAAGGACTATATGGAACGCGCAAAGGAAGAAGCACGGCAGAAAGGTTATGTAGAGACGCTTTTCGGCCGACGCCGCTATCTGCCAGATATCAATAGCCAGAATGCCACGGTGCGTGGCTTTGCCGAGCGCAATGCCATCAATGCCCCCATCCAGGGCACCGCCGCCGACATTATCAAGGTGGCCATGATTCGCATCTATCAGCGCTTCCAGCAGGAGGGCATCCGCAGCAAAATGATTCTGCAGGTGCACGACGAACTGAACTTCTCTGTCTATCCAGAGGAGAAGGAACAAGTAGAAAAAATAGTCCTTGAAGAGATGCAAGGCGCCATCACTATGGCCGTTCCTCTTGTAGCTGATAGTGGTTTCGGAACCAATTGGTTGGAGGCACATTAACAACAGCTGGATATTAGGCACCGAAGTGGATAGAATCCCCACTTCGGTGCTGCCTTTTTGCCTGTTGAACCCGAAGCGAAAAAACAGACTTAACGCATGCAAGAATTCGCTTAGCGTGTCGTTTAAGAAGAAAAAAGGCATTATTATGAAACTATACAACCATCAGATTCTTGTTTTGCTGGCCGCTTTCCTAAGTAGTCTTCTGACGGGCTGTATGACCATCTTCACACCATCCAGCGAGACTATTCTCATCAACCGCAGCACGTCCGAGCCCGTTACCATCGTCACAGCCAGCGACACCATTGTAGCCGATGGCCAGCCTATAGAACTCAGCGTAAAAAAGCGACACCTCAACAAGCCCATACAAATTGCTTCGAAGGAGTACACCTACCAGACACTGATTCCCGGGCGACGAACCGACTGGTGGGGGGCCTTTCTCGACCTCTTCCTCTTTTTTGGTGGAGATGGACTTATCGTCGACTATATCACCGGCGCCATCTACCACCCCAGGCAGAAAAATTACTACGTCAAGGCAGCTCGCAAAGACACGCTGCATTCCGAGCTGCACGTGGCTGACTATCGCGCTCCCTCCCCCTTCAAGGCAGCCAACTACCACTCGCGCCATTTCCGCCACGAGCTACGCCTAGGCGTCAGCATCGGCAATGCGCTGCACAACGACTGCTACGACCGCATGAGCCAGCGCGTGGCCAACCATTTCTACCAGAGCAGCTACGAGGGCGACCTAGACTACGGACAGGACGCCGTGACCAACTTTGCAGCCAGCTTGAGCTACTTCTACCACTTCGATGAGCACTTGGCTGTGGGAATGATAGCAGGCACAGGCGGCAGGCCCAACGCAGGCTACATAGAGTATGACCCCGACTGGGAACAGAGTTGGCACAACCACTGGCATACCAACACACCACCCGAGGTCTACGTGGGCAATATGGAAAGTACGTCATGGTTTTTCCTGCCGTCGGTCAAGTATTACTGGGCGTTCAACTCAGGAACAAGGTTCTATTCGAAGGCAGCGTTCGGCCTGATGAGCCAGCACAACTGGTTCGAGTCATGCGACATCCACAACAACCCCTACTATGTCCCCAAGAACGCAGAAAGGCCCGTCCTCAGCGAACGCCGCTGGCACATTGCAGGCCAGCTGTCACCCGTTGGCGTGGAAGTCGGCCGCCGCTGGCTGCGCTTCTTCGTCGAGTTGGGCTATGGCATGGAGGGCATCTTCAATGCGGGATGGAGTTGCTACTTCTGATGCTTTTTTCTGCAAAAATCCGCCCACAGCGGAGAAAATACGCGGCTTAGAAATCAAGCCTGTAGAACAGGTTTGGCAGTGAGATGCCACCTTTTTCAATCTTCACGGTGCGGGTGCGAAGGTCGAAGCGCTGTGCAATAGGCGTCTCGTACATCAGTATGTTGATGCCCTCAAAAGCAAAGGTATGGCTCACCTTGCGCTTGTTAAGCTTGAAACTGATAGTCAGGTCTACGATGTGCTCAGGGTCATACTGCTTGCCCATGGCCTCATTGTCCTTGAAGATGACCTCGTCCACCATCTCGCCTTGGTCCATCAGGTAGTTCATGGCATTCACGTCAACCGGTGTATAGTGCATACCTCCCTGCATGGTGTACTTCGCACTGATGTTAAAGACGTTCTGCTTGTTCCGGCCAACCATCCATTCTTTACCGCCAAGCACCTTGAACATATAGCCGCGGTCATAGAGCTGTGAGCGCCACACCTTGTCAAGCCCCCGATACTCAGACTTGAACAGCGAGATATTCACCTGGCCGAACAAACCATGATACATGTAGTGCTCAAGGGTGGCATCGGCTCCATAGTTGCGAGTGTTGCCCTTGTTGACCAAAGCCTCATCAAAAGTGTTCCACAGGCGGTTGACAGAACAGAAGGTGGAGCCGTTGATGCCTACGGGGGTATCAAAACCATACTCATAGTAAGCATTGAAGCGCAAGTTCAGATTATCACCAAACCTATGCATATAAGTGGCCAGCAGATGGTGGGCCTTTGAGAAGCCCAGGTCTTTGTTCAGCCGCTTGCCGTTTTCCTCATAGAAGTAGGCATCCATACGCTCTATCATGGAGTGCAGTCCATAGCCCAGCGAAATAGTGTTCTTGTCATTGACGTCCCATTTCATGCTGACGCGGGGTTCCACGCTAACATCCTTGGAAAATAGGAAGTAGCTGGCAGAGACGCCCAGATTGACGCTGAACTTATCGCTTGGTTTAATGACATTTTGCCAGAAAAGGTTTCCCAATCCGGTGTCGCCCTTAGCATCCAGCCAAGTGAGGAAGGGAACCTGCTCATAGATGTAATTATTCGACTTATAGCCCAACTTGAAGAAGCGGTGCGAGTACTCGCCACCAAACTGCATGAGCCACTTGTGCGTGAGCTGTTTCGACAGTTCAGTGTTGATGGTCAGCCGGTCTTCATTCATCAGCTGTTGGCTGTAGGGGTAGAGCGTATGTGGGTCAGAGTCATAGCTCACGGGCAATGTGAGCACGTTGTTGTTATCCCGCTTCAGGCCCCAGTAGCCAATATCGGCCTTGATGTGCTGCGCATTATAGGCCAGGGTGGTGCGCCAAGTCCATTTATTGCCAAAGTGAATCCTATGGGTGACACCGCCTAGCAAGCCCCACATGTGGCCGTTCTGATTGGATGCGTCATAAATGGACTCCACATCGCTAATGTCGAGTGCCTTGTCAGTCGACGAGTCGTAGTAGCCCAGGGCAAACAACGAGAAAGAACCTGCATGCTTGGTTGGGAAATTCAGTTTCAGCGAGAAATCCTGAAAGTCGAACTTCGTGTCCTGTTCGCCTATCAGGCCCAGATTGTCGGCCAGCGACGTGAAGCCGTAGCGATAGTTGAAGATATAGCTGGAGTTGCTCTTCTTCGAAATCGGGCCCTCGCTGGTGAACTCCTCAGAGACAGTGCCTATTTGCACGATATTCTCCACTTTTGAATTGTTGCCCTGTCGCATCCTCACGTCAAAGACGCCGCTGAGTGAGTTGCTGTAGTTGGCATTAAAGGTAGAGGTAAAGAAGTCGCTATTGCCAATGACATTGGCATTCAGGGCACTGACCATCCCAAAGTTAGCATCGTAGTAGTCATGGAAGTGGTTGGGTGTGAAGACCTCTATGCCCTCAATCCGATACTTCATCATTCCCGGTGCATTGCCATGTACAGAGATGCCGTTTCCATCAGAGCCGCCCGACACACCAGCAAAGGCCGACACCAGTCGGGAGGGATCATTGTAGCCACCGGCAAATCGGGTGGCCTCCTCCATGGAGAGCATCACGCCGCCCACGAGCGCCGTCGGGTTCACCATTGACTCTTTGTTCACGCGAGGTTTTACTATCACCTCACCCAACTCCTGGCTATTCTCGTGCATGGCAATATCGATGATGTTCTCTTTTGAGCCAACCACCAGCTGCTCCTTGATAATGCTGGGCTCGTAACCCACGTAGCTAGCTTCCACCGTGTAGCGGCCTGCCTGCCCTATGTCAATGCGATAGTTACCGTCAATATCTGTCATAGCAGCCTTCTTTTCCAACTCTGCAATTTTCACTGAAGCGCCAATAAGTGGCTCACCAGTGATGGCGTCCGTCACTGTTCCGCGCACTGTCTGTGCCATCATTTTATTGCCGCCAATCGTCAGGCAGACGGCAAGCATCCATAGTTTCATTGCGTTAGTTCTCATAGATACAATATGTTTAAAGTTAGTTATTCCCTGCAAAGATACTCTTTTTTTCTGAAATACTATTCAAAAAAGCAATAATATTTTCCTTTCGCTTTTCAATTTGCATAACTACAGTATAAATAAAAAAGAAGAAAAAAAACTAGTTTTTCCCTTTGCTTTTCGCCCACTTATTTGTATCTTTGCACCCAAATATAAACGTTTATACTAAGAAATGGCATTAAAATGTGGTATCGTGGGCTTACCCAATGTGGGCAAGAGCACGCTGTTCAATTGTTTGTCCAGCGCCAAGGCGCAGGCAGCAAACTTTCCGTTTTGTACGATAGAACCCAATGTGGGCGTCATCACCGTTCCTGATGAAAGACTAACCAAATTGGCTGAGCTGGTGCACCCTGGGCGCATCGTGCCTGCCACTTGTGAGATAGTTGACATTGCTGGTCTGGTCAAGGGTGCCTCCAAGGGCGAGGGTCTGGGCAACAAGTTCCTGGGCAACATCCGCGAGACCGATGCCATCATCCATGTGCTGCGCTGCTTTGAGGACGACAATATCACTCACGTCGACGGCACCATTGACCCCATCCGCGACAAGGAAATCATCGACACTGAGCTGCAGCTGAAGGACCTAGAGACCATTGAAAGCCGTCTGGCCAAGACCGAGAAGGCCGCTGCCGCCGGCAACAAGGACGCCAAGACCGAGGTGACCGTGCTGAAAGCCTACAAGGAAGTGCTTGACCAGGGCAAGAACGCCCGTGTGGTGGAGTTCGAGACGAAGGACGAACAGGACTGCGCCCGAGGTCTGTTTCTGCTCACCAGCAAGCCCGTGCTCTACGTGTGCAACGTGGGCGAGGCCGATGCCAAGGACGGCAACGACTGGACCCGCAGGGTAGGGGAGCTGGCCCGCGAAGAGGGTGCTGAGATGATGGTGATAGCCGCCAAGACCGAGGAAGACATTGCCGAGCTGGAGAACTACGAGGACAAGCAGATGTTCCTGGAGGAGCTGGGACTGGAAGAGAGCGGCGTGAACCGCCTCATCAAGAAGGCCTACTCCCTGCTGAACCTGGAGACCTTCATCACTGCCGGCGAGATGGAAGTGAAAGCCTGGACCTACAAGCGCGGCTGGAAGGCCCCGCAGTGTGCCGGCGTCATCCACACCGATTTTGAGAAAGGCTTCATCCGCGCCGAAGTCATCAAGTACGACGACTATATCAAGTATGGCTCCGAGGCCGCTGTGCGCGAGGCTGGCAAGATGGGCGTAGAGGGCAAGGACTACGTGGTGCAGGACGGCGACATCATGCACTTCCGCTTCAATGTCTGACCCTTAGCAGAAATCATTCGTCAACAGCTTTGTTATATACATTTCCGCCATCATGAAAAGTATTCTGCTATACATCACATGGAATCCCTCACTGGACGCATTCAGCCTGGGGCCTATCACCTTCCGTTGGTACTCACTGTGCTGGCTCATCGGTCTGGCGCTGGCGTATATTGTTGTGAGAAAGCTGTTCAAGGACCAGAAAATTCCCGATGAGAAGTTCGACCCGCTGTTCATCTACTGCTTTCTGGGCATCCTCATCGGTGCCCGCCTGGGCCACTGCCTGTTCTATCAGCCCGAGGACTACCTGACCAGCGTGAAAGGATTCATTGAGATGCTGCTGCCCATCCATTTCATCTCAGCTGAGGGCTGGGAGTGGAAGATGACGGGCTACGAGGGGCTGGCATCGCATGGTGGCACGCTGGGACTGATACTGGCCCTGTGGCTCTACGTCAGGAAGACCAAGGTGCCCCTATGGCAAGTGCTCGACAACATTGCCATTGCCACCGGCATCACCGCCTGCTTCATCCGCCTGGGCAATCTGATGAACTCTGAAATCATAGGCAGCATCACCACGGTGCCCTGGGCCTTCGAATTCGTGCAGCGCGACGGGCTGCCCCGCCATCCTGCCCAGCTCTACGAGGCACTGGCCTACGGACTGCTGTTCATCATCATGCTGTGGCTCTACAAACGACAGAAGAGTAGGGTAGGGACGGGCTTCTACTTCGGCCTCTGCCTCACCTACATCTTTACCTTCCGCTTCTTTGTGGAATTCCTGAAAAAAGAGCAGGTAGCCTTCGAGCAGAACATGTTGCTCGACATGGGCCAGCTACTCAGCATCCCCTTTGTCATCATCGGCATCTGGTGTCTGTACCGAGGCCTGAGAACCCATTAAAAAAACAATAACAATAAACCTAAAATCGATACCTATGTTCAGAACAATCTTCCATAACACAGCCATCAATATTGGTCATAGACATTCCCTGTGGCTGGGTTTATTATTGATTGCTTTTTCTCCATTTATCAGCTATGCAGCTAGTGAGAACCTCTTCAAGAAGAACATGGAGATGGGACAACTGTTTGAGAAATGCGGCAACATGCAGATGGCTGAACAGTACTACCAGACGGCTCTGCACAACTCCAATGAAAAAGACATGCACGAACAGCTGCAGGCCCAACTGGGCATTGTCAGCACCCGTAAGTTCACCCGGCCAGTAGAGGCTTCCCGGTTGAACGAAGAGATGGAGCGTGCCAGCGCCAAGTATCCTGACTGCCGACAGCAGTACCTGATCATGAATGCCTTTATCAGCTTCCGACTGAACGACAAGATAGCCTTTGAGAAGGCAAATAAAGAATACCTGGCCCTGTGCGCCGAGCACGACAATCTGCCCACCACCTTCGACCAGATACTGCAAGCCATGAACGAAGCCCTGAACGGTTACGACAGCAACGCACTTATCCTGCTATCGGCCCCTAGCGTCGACCCTGTTTTACGCCATGACGTACGCACGCTTATCTTCCAGATGAAAGGAATGACCAAGGAGGCCCTCGACGAGCAGCTCAGCCGGGCACAGACCATCGACTCCATTACAACCGTAATGTATAAGCAGAACACCGAGAAGATAGGCATCACTGAAGAGATAATAAAGGCCCAGGAGAAGGCCGATAAAGACAAGTCCAACAGCCAGACCATCATCATCATCCTACTGTTGCTCATTGTGGTCATGATACTGATATGGATGGCACTCAGACAGAGGTCACAGAAGGTTTTGAAAGACAAGAACGAACAGCTGAACGCAGCACTGAAGATGGCCAATGAGACCGACGAGATGAAAACGGCCTTCGTGCGCCGCGTCAGCCACGAAATACGCACACCGCTGAATGCCATCACGGGGTTCAACGAAATACTGAACAACCCAGCCATTGAACTGCCACAGGAGGAGCGCAACGACCTGATGGAGCGCATCAACGACAACGTGAAGGCCATCACCAACATTATCGACGAGCTGCTTCAAGTGTCGAACGACGAAAGCTTGAAGGACTATGCCAAGTTCGACGAGGTTTACTGCAACCAGTTCTTCTCCACCCTGCTCTACAATCACCGCCCAGACGTGAATGCCGATGTGCAGCTGGTTTACACCACAAAGGTTGTGAACCGCCAAACCATTCTGACAAATGCTGAGGTACTGAAGAAAATTATGGAACACCTCATTGGCAATGCCATCAAATTCACACAGAAAGGAACCATTGAGTTGAATTGCCAGGAGCAGAACAACATGCTCTATTTGACACTCACTGACACCGGATGCGGCGTACCCCCCGATATGCAGGATAAGATATTTGAACAGTTTACCAAGGTTGACGCCTTCCAACAGGGCATCGGACTGGGACTTACCGTCAGTCGCAAACTGGCACAAAAGCTGGGTGGAACGCTCTATCTTGATAAAGACTATACTGACGGCGCACGCTTCGTGCTCACCATAACCAAATAGCAGACAAACCGAGTAGACCATCTACCTGCGAGCTCTGATGCAGTGCCTCTTCGCGCGCGTTAATTACGCGCGAAGAATAGTGCTACAAGTGCTACTGGCGAGCATAACAGCCTGACTGAGCATCACTTACGGGTGCATTTTCATCTGTAGTTCGTGCTACCGAAAATGCTACAGGTGCTACCGACAAGACCACGACCTGGTTTTTTCCCAAAAAGTCGGCGCCGCACGAAAAAAAGTCAACGCCGTTTTTCAAAAAGTCGGCCCCCCATGAAAAAAAGTCGGCGCCATTTTGAAAAATACCCATGAGACATAGAGAAAAGTCCGCGTCCGACTTTTCTCTATGTCTCATTTTTGCACAAAAGGCCAGGAATGTGCATGCTGTTGGCTGGTGCACCGGTAGCACTAACGGTAGCATTTTACAGAAGGGCTAAAT